>JBIKIA010000066.1:0-13613 GCA_044361885.1 Prosthecobacter sp.
CGCCCGGCCAGCGCCGCTTCTACCGCACGAGGTGGGTGACCACAGGTCCGTGAGTCATTCCTCCGACACCCTCTTCGCCTTCGATCTGCCGCCCTTCCAGAGGTCATACTGCGGATCAGCATGGGTCTGGAAAAATGCATCCAGCTTGCCTGACATCTCTTTCGTCATCGAACCCATAGCAGGCTGGCCGAACAAATTGAAGCGTTCACTCGGGTCCGTCTCCATGTCGTACAGCTCATGTGGGCCGTTCGGATGCCGATGCACATACTTCCAGCGCCCCCCGCGCACCGCGCGGCAGGTTTCCATCTCGTAGAAGACCGTGTTGTCCCAGTCCGCCACCTTTTCACCACGCAGCACGGCGGAGAAATCACGCCCCGGCAGCCTTGGCTTCGTGGGCAGCTTTTCACTCAAACCGAGGTGGCCAAGCAAGCACGGGACGAAGTCATAATTGCTCACTAGCAGATCTGAAGCCACTCCCGCCGGCACGACGCCCGGCTGATGGAAGATCAGCGGGATCTGCATCATCAGTTCATGCGCGCCGATGGGCCGCGTGTGATCGCCCATGCCCCAGATTCCATTCTGTCCGCCCATCCAACCCTGGTCCGACGAATACACCACGAGCGTGTCTTTCTCCAAACCCAACCGCTTCAGCGCCGCCATCACTTCACCAACGCCATCATCCACTCCGCTGACCTCCGCAGCCATGCGTCGGCGCGCACGCGGGTCATTGTGGAACTGCTTGTTGTGATGCTGCCAGGGATGCATCGCATCGCGCGGGAAGCTTTGCAGCTCCTTGTCCGCGTAGTAGGCCGCATGTCGGTTCTTCGACTCATTGAGCATCAGATTGCCGAGCGAATAGGGTCCGTTGTAGGCCAGGTAGAGAAAGAATGGCTTGTCCTTGTTTGCCTCGATGAATTCGATCCCGCGCCGCGTCCAGTAGTCCGTCGTGTACTCCGCCACCTTCGTCATTTTGCCGTTCTCGATGATGTCCTGATCGTAAAACTCACGCGTGCTGCCATCAGGCTTCGTCACCCAAAAGCCAAAGCCCTCACTCGGCGTCAGGTTCGCCCCGAGATGCCACTTTCCACTCAGCCCGCAGGTGTAGCCCGAGTCGCGGAGGACCTCGCCGATGGAGGTGAACTCCGCGAGTGCGTTGTAAGCCTCCGGCCCCATCATGAACTTCGGATCGAGAAACGAATGCACCCCATGCTGCGATGGGATCAGCCCCGTGAGAAATGTCGCCCGAGTCGGCGAACAAACGGCATTGCTGCTCAGTGCCCGAGTGAACTTCACCCCACCCGCAGCCAGGGCATCAATGTTCGGCGTGCGGATGTCCGGGTTGCCATAACAGCCTAGCGTCCACGCTCCCTGATTGTCCGTGAGGATGAAGACGACATTCGGCTTCTTCGCCTGCACTGAAGCCATGGCAGAAAGGACGCAGAGAACGGCAAGGACGTATCGCATGACGACTAAACGCCAGCGACGCGCCTGCTTTGCACTCAGCGTCGAAGCCCCTGCACTCGCGACTGCATATCTTCCAGCATCGGTGCGAGTTCGATCTTCTGCTTCACGCTCGCTTCCCGGAGGAAGAGGATAGGGTCTTCAGCCATGAGCTGGTCCATGAACTCGCGATCTTGCTCGGCGAGCCGGTCGCCATCCTTGTCGTTGCCACGCAGATTTTTACTCTCACCTCTCATGCGACCAACGAGGCGCTTCCGATCCTCGACTGGCATGGCTTTGAGTCCCTTATCGATGATGTCGAAGAGTGGCTCGATGGTGCGGTTCACATACTCCTTCTGCTCGTCTTCGGTCAGCGAAGCGAAGAACTTATCGAGCGCATCATGCCCGTCCTCACGCAAGCTGCGACGCTGGCCGATGTCGAGCCGTTGGTAATTCATGATGACGAGTGCCAGGTGCTGGCGACGCTTCTCAGCGCTGAGCTTTTCATCCGTGAACCAAGGAGCCTCCTCCACCAAAGTCAGCACCTTGCCCGGCCAGGCAACGAGGTCATCCGTCTGATGCATGATCACTGCGACAGCTACCCAAATGGCCGCCAACAAGATGGCGGCGGTGATCCAGATGCGTTGTCGTGGCATGATGAGGTCAGCGTTTGAAGCGTTTGGAGACGATGCCGATGAACTCGCCCGCCTCCTCGACGCGGAGCTTTTGAGTCACGAAGAAATAGACGATGGCGGAGGTGCCAACAGTGCCGGCGAGCGCTGCCGCCTGCATGAGGAAACTCATCTTCGACCAGCCAGCGAGCACGGAGAACTTGGCCGCAAAGCAAACCGCCGCCATGAGGGCGATACCGACAAGCAGCTTGATCAAGGATTGAGTCAGCGAACGCGTCTCCAGGCCATGAGCAAACTTTCTCATGTTCAGGTACAGCGCGGCGAAGTTAACCGCCAGACCAAGCGCTGTGGCCCAGGCAAGCGCGGTATGATCCCAATGCAGCACAAAGACGGTGATGGAGTTCAGCGAAGCATTCAGCACGATGATGCCAAGACTGACCATCATGGGGATGAATCGCTTGTCGATGGTGTAGAAGGCGGGCTGAAGGACCTTGATCGCCGAGTAAAAAACCAGCCCGAAAGCATAGGCTTGAAGCGGTGCGGCGGTGTTTGCGACATCTTCAGCCGTGAACTTGCCGTGCTCGAAAAGGATGGAGACGATCTCGTTCGACAAGAGTGAAAGCCCCACCGCACACGGTAGCGTGAGGAAGAGCACGAGCCTCAATCCTTTGGCCAAGGCCCCACGAAAAGCAGGTGTCATGCCCTCAGTCGCCAGGCGTGAAAGCATCGGCAGTGTCACCGTGGCGACCGCGACACCAAACAGGCCGAGAGGAAGCTGCTGTAGCCGTTGCGCGTTCGCCAGCCAGGCATTGGCGGATTCCTGCCCGACGGTGTAGGAGGCAAAGATAGAGTTCAGGAACACATTGATCTGCGTGCCGCCCGCTGCGATCAGCGAGGGCCACATAAGGCGCAGCACATCGCGAACGCCGTCGTCTCTCCAGCCAAAATCGAGGCCAAACTTGAAGCCCACCTTCTTGAGCGCAGGCAGTTGGATGACAAGCTGCAGCACACCGCCGATCAAGGTGCCGATGGCGAAGCCAGTCAGACCTTTTTCCGTGATGTGACCTTCGCGGAAGCCTGGATCAATCATCCACGCGACGGCGATCCCGCCAACGATGCAGCCGAGATTAAAAAACGCCGAGGCCACCGCCGGGATGAAGAAGACTCGCTTCGAATTCAGCATCCCCATCACCAGCGCGGTGATGGAAACGATGGTGATGAAGGGATACATGATTCGCACCAGCGTGGTGCAAAGCACAAGGCTCTCCTCACTGTCCCAGCCCGGATTCAAAAGCCGCACCAGCCATGGCGCGAGAGCCACGCCAGCCATCGCGACCATGGACATGAAGCAGAGTGAGAGCGCCAGCATCTTCCGCCCGAGCACCCACGCGGCTTCATCGCCCTCATTCTTGATCTTCTTGGTGAAGGTGGTGACGAAGGCCGTCGAAAGCGCCCCTTCGGCGAAGAGGTCACGCAGCATGTTCGGCGTGCGAAAAGCCGCGGTGAAGATGCCCGTGAAGTGCGCCCCAAAGAGCCCGTTGAGAAGCTGATCCCGCACCAAGCCGAGCACACGACTGCACAGGATGGCGATGGAGACGATGCCAGTGCTCTTGGCTTGAGAAGAGGTGTCTTTCTTCGGCTCGCTCATGTGGGAGTTAGTGTTTCACTGCTGCTCGACGGAGCTTGTCCATCATGGCGATGCCCATGCCGTGCTCGAACATTGGCTCGGCGATGATTTCATCGACGCCGAGGCCATCCAGCTCACGCAGCACATAGAAAAAGCGCACCGCTGCTTCGGGCAGCTTCCCTTTGCCGGGGCTGAGGATCTGCACATGCACCCACTCGGTGAGGCCGGTGTAACCATCGCTGGCATCACCGCGATAGCTCATGAGGGCATAGCGCTTGCCAGGCTCGGGTGTGAAATCCTCGGGTTTGGTCAACAGGCGTAGCGGCGTACGCGGAGCGTAGTGGCTGGCGAGCTGGCCGGGGGCATCGGTGGCCTCGTCGATGACACTGCGGACGAGGTGCTTCACCTTGCCAAAGGCCTTCAAATCATCCGGCGTGATCGGACCGGGCCGCAGGATGGTGATGATCGGCTTCGGCGATCCTGCTTCGATCTTGATGATGGTGCTCTCAATGCCGCAGAGACAGGCACCGCCATCGACGATGAGGGGGATGCGCCCGTCGAGCTCGTCCACGACCGCATTGGCCGAGGTCGGGCTGATGGAGCCAAAGCGGTTCGCGCTCGGCGCGGCGATGGGTTTGCCGAGAGCATCCGCCACACGGCGGAAAACCGCATTCTTGCTCATGCGCACCGCCACGGTGGGTAGGCCAGCGGTGACGATGTCGGGCACGCAGGCCTTTTTTGGCAAAACGAGCGTCAGTGGCCCCGGCCACATCTTCTCGGTGATCTTCTGTACGATGGCCCGGATGTCTTCCGGCACCTCCGCGACCTCATCCAGCATCTTCTTGTTTGGCAGATGCACGATGAGCGGGTCAAAGCTGGGCCTCTCCTTGGCTTCGAAGATCTTGGCGACTGCCTCTGGATTCAAAGCATCCGCTGCGAGGCCATAAACGGTTTCCGTCGGCAGTGCCACGACCTCCCCAGCCTTCAACAGCCGCGTAGCTTCCTCCACGGCTTTGTGCAAGAGAGGGCCTGTATCGGTCTGGAGAATGGGGGTCATGGTATTTTGGCGATTAAGCTTCTTTGCGCTTCAACTGCGGGAAGAGCACGACGTCACGAATGCTTTCGGCACCGGTGAGCATCATGATGAGGCGGTCGATGCCGATGCCGATACCACCAGCGGGCGGCATGCCGTGTTCGAGGGCAGTGATGAACTCTTCGTCGATCTTCTGGGTCTCTTCGCCGGCCTGATGTTCCAGACGTTCGCGCTGAACGATGGGGTCGTTCAGCTCGGAGTATCCGGGGCTGATTTCCTGACCGTTGATGATGAGTTCATAGACATCCACCAGCGCGCTGTCTTCGGCGTTTTGTTTGGCCAGAGGCACGAGTTCCTTCGGCGAATGCGTGACGAAGAGCGGGTTGAAGCTCTTCTCTTCCACGAGCTTCTCGAAGGCCTTCTGATCGAGTTCGTAATGCTCATCGCTCACGCGAATTTCCTGCACGCCCAGGCTGTGAGCGCGCTCGACTTTGGCTTCCTTCGTGAGTGTGAACCAGTCTTCACCGGCAGCGGCTTTGACCAGATCATGGTAGCGACCACGCCTCCACGGACGGGTGAGGTCGATGGTCTTTGTCACAGCACCTTCTTCGTCTTTGTGTTCGATGACGAGCCCACCGCAGAACTTTTCAGCGAGGTGGCAGATCATGCCTTCCACGAGGTCGGCCATCTGCTCGAAGTCGGCGTAAGCCCAGTAAGCTTCTAGCATGGTGAACTCGGGATTGTGGCGGCGGCTCACGCCTTCGTTGCGGAAGTTGCGGTTGAGTTCGAAGACGCGGTTGAAGCCGCCCACGAGCAGCCTTTTCAAATAAAGCTCAGGGGCGATGCGGAGGTACATCTTCTGATCCAGCGCATTGAAGTGAGTCTCAAACGGACGCGCGGCAGCACCGCCGGGAACGTCTTGCATCATCGGTGTCTCTACTTCTAAGAAGTCGCGGCCATGCAGATACGCGCGGATCTCGGCGACCATCTTGCTGCGGGTCACGAAGACCTCGCGGCTGCGGTCGTTCGAGATGAGGTCGAGGTAGCGCTGGCGGTATTTGATCTCCTTGTCGGCGATGCCGTGCCACTTGTCTGGCAGCGGGCGCAGGGCTTTGGAGAGCGGCGTCAGCGTCTTCACATGGATGGAGCGCTCGCCGCGCTTGGTGATGAAAGTAAAGCCCACCACGCCCGCGAAGTCGCCGATGTCGAGGAGGTCGTTGAAGAGCGCGTAGGCATCGTCGCCGACATCGCTCTTGCTCAGGTAGCACTGGATGCGGCCCGAGATGTCGCCGAGGTCAAAGAAGGTCGCCTTGCCCATCACGCGGCGGGACAGGATGCGGCCCGCGACACGGACATCGAGACCTTCGACGAAGTTTGCCTTGAGCGCGCCCGGATCAATCGTGACCTCAAACTTGCCGCCAAACGCCGCGATGCCGCGTTTCTGAAGCTCCTCCAGCTTGTGGCGGCGGACTTGCAGAAGTTCGGACTCGGTCGGTTCGGGGGCGTCGGGCGTGGGATTCATGGCGTGGGACTCGGAATGAGGGGCCGTGTCCTTAGCCGGGTGGAGCAAGTTTGCCACTGCAAACCTTGCCCGCAGTCAGGCAGCCCTAGTTGAGTCTGCCTCTAAAGAGCTGCTTCAGCACATCGCCAAGGTCGATTTTGTCATCCCGGTCACGATCAGAGCGCGGCGGGATCGGTGTGTTTGGCAGCGGCTGAGGTGAAGACAACGGAGGCAGATCAAAGTGACGCTCCTGCACCCCTGCACCACGACTGCTGTAGGAGCGCCCATCCATCTCGACGCGCCTCAGCATGGGGTTGCGATAGCCGAGACGCCCGAGTTCATCCAGATGCTGATCAATGTCCCGGAAATAGGGGAACATGCTGCGAACAAAGCCCGCCTGTACCGCCATCAACTGCGAATCGCGGGAAGAATACTCCGCCATGTGAAAGGAACGGTAGGCTTCACCCAGGGGGATGTTGATATTGTTGGCATGTGCCCGGATTTGACTCGCCAGACGGCTCACGTCCAACTGGAGATCCACCAGGGCGCGCATGAGCTGGCCATCGGGACTGGCGGCGGCGACATTGAAGCGCTTGCAGTAGGCGACAAAGGCCTGATGCAGCGTGCGGGTGGTGCTTTGCAGACACTCCACTTCCTGAATGAGATAGGATCCCTGGCCTGGACGCGTGGGGTAGCGGGCGTCCGGCACGATGATGGGCCGCTGGCCCTGAGCCTGAAGCGCGAGTGGCAGGGCTAGAGCCGCACCGAGCACGGCCTGGAGAAGGAAGGAAGTTTTCATGAGGAGCCGATGCTATGAGAAAGCCTCCCGCTGGGGCAATCACCAAATCGGCACACGGAATGAATTCCGCGCTTCATCAAGGTCGGCATGGAGCGCGGAATTTATTCCGCAGCACTCCGATCACACTCTGCGGGTGAAGACGCTGCTGGACTCGCTCTGGTCGGAGCAGGTCTTCGGCCAGGAGAGGTCGGAGGGTAGGACGGGGTTGGGGGAGCTGGCGAGATGCTGCGGAATGAATTCCGCGCTCCGTCAGGCGAGCAGCTTCCGCGCTTCCGCGAGGGCAGCATCGACCTTGCTCACATCCTTGCCGCCGCCGCGGGCGAAGTCGGGTTTGCCGCCGCCTTTGCCGCCGACGATGGGGGCGATGGTTTGGATGATTTTACCGGCCTGGACCTTGGCTTGGTGGTCTTTGCCGACGTTGGCCATGAGGGTGACGTTTCCGCCGCCTGTGGCAGCGAGGACGATCACGCCGCCGAACTGGCCTTTGAGCGCATCGTTCAGCGCCATGGCGTAATCGGCATCCACATCGCCGAGGTTGGCGATGATGAGGTGGCCTTCGGCGGTGGCGAGGAGGTCTTTGGCTTTGCCGCTGGCTTCGCGCTGCTGGGCCGCTTTGAGGGCTTTTTCGAGCTCTTTTTGCTGCGTGAGGATTTGGTCGAGCTTCTTCTCGAGGTCGGCAGCACCTTGAGCGCTGACTTTACCGGCGAGGAGCTTCAGGAGGTCGGCATCGGCTTTGGCGGCGTTGTAGGCTTCGAGGCCGGCAATGGCTTCGATGCGGCGCACGCCGGCGGCGACGGCGCCTTCAGCGACGAGGCGGAAAAGGCCGATTTCGCCGGTGTGGCGGGTGTGGGTGCCGCCGCAGAGTTCCATGCTCCAACCATCGAGCGCATGCGCTTTGCCGCCGATCTGCACGACGCGGACGTTCTCGGGGTATTTTTCGCCAAAGAGCTGCATGATGCCGCTGTTGGCCTTCGCCTCGGTGTAGGGCACTTCGGTCCAGGAAACCACGTCGTTGGCGACGATGCGTTCGTTGACGAGTTTTTCGATGTCGGCGAGCTGCGCGGCGGTCAAAGCGGCGCTGTTGAAGTCAAAGGTGAGCTTGTCCGGCGTGACGTTGGAGCCCTTCTGCGTGGCATCTTGGCTCACGACCTCGTGCAGCGCCCAATGCAGGATGTGCGTGACGGTGTGGTGACGCTCGATGGCGTGACGACGCGTCGCATCTACGGCCACGCGGACCTGCGAGCCGACGGCGGGGGCTTCTTCACCTTCGATGAAGTGCAGCCAGGTGTTGCCGACCTTCGTCGTGCTGGCGATGGGGAAAGCGTTCGCGCCGAGGATGATCTGGCCGCTGTCGCCGATCTGGCCGCCCATTTCGGCGTAACAAACGCTGGAGTCGAGCACCACCGCCGTCTTATCCTTCATGGACACGACTTCGAGCACCTTGGCGTCGGTTTCGAGCGTGTCGTAACCGATGAACTTGGTGGCGTCCTTGGTTTCGATCTCGCTGACGGAGACGACCTGCTTGTTCTTCTGACCGGCTTCACGAGCGCGTTGCTTCTGCTCGTCCATGAGCTTGTCAAAGCCTGCGGTGTCCACGGTCAAGCCGCGTTCGCGGGCCATGAGTTCGGTCAGATCGAGAGGGAAGCCGAAGGTGTCGTAAAGCTGGAAAGCAAATTCGCCTGAGATGACCTTACCTTGGTCCAAAGTCACGATCGTTAGATCTTTACCTTCACCAGCGATCCCGACGATTGCGGTGTCCGGATACTTCTGCCCAGCTTCAAACTTAGCGACGTCATCCTTCAAAGAAGCGGCATCCTCGAAGAGTTGAATCCCACGGTCCAGCGTCCGGTTAAACGCCTCCTCTTCCAGCTTCAGCACGGCTTTGACCTGTTCTTTCTTCACGCGCAGCTCAGGGAACACATCGGCCATCTGCGCGGCGAGGACATCGACGAGCTTGTAGAAGAAGGGCTCTTTGAATTCAAGCGTGCGTCCATACTTCACGGCGCGGCGGAGGATGCGGCGGAGGGTGTAGTTGCGGTCGCTGTTGCCGGGCTGAATGCCGTCGGCGATGGAGAAGCTGAGGGTGCGCAGATGATCGGCGATGACGCGGAAGGCGACGTCGATCTTTTCCTGCTCGGTGACGGGGATGACGTGGCCCTGCTCGTTGGCCTTGGGCAGCGTGCTTTGGTAGTGCTTGCCGCTGAGCTTGGTCAGTTCGTCGAAGATGGGTTTGAAGACATCCGTGTCGTAGTTGCTGATCTTCGCGGTTTCGAAGTCGGAGAAGTTTTTCGTGCCCTGGATGATGCTGGTGAGGCGCTCGAAGCCCATGCCGGTATCGACATGCTGCGCGGGCAGCGGGGTGAAGGTGCCGTCGGGGTTGGCGTTGTATTGGATGAAGACGTTGTTCCAGATCTCGATGCAGCTGGCGTCGCTGCCGTTGACGAGGAGTGCTCCGGCACGTTGGCGTTCTTCGCTTAGCTCGATGGGGCCGGGGGTGAGGTCGATGTGGATCTCGGTGCAGGGGCCGCAGGGGCCGGTGTCGGCCATCATCCAGAAGTTGTCTTTCTTGTTGCCGTTGACGATGTGGATGTCGGGATCGAGGCCGACGGAGCGGAATTTTTCGGCCCAGAGGTTCCAGCTTTCTTCATCGCGGTCGGCGGGGTCGCCTTTGTCTTTGTTTGGCTGGTAGATGGTGGCGAAGACGCGGCTCGGGGGGAATTTGAAGCGCTCGACGATGAGTTCCCAGGACCAGGAGATGGCTTCTTTTTTGAAGTAGTCGCCGAAGGACCAGTTCCCGAGCATCTCAAAGAAGGTGTGGTGGTAGGTGTCGAGGCCCACGTCTTCGAGGTCGTTGTGTTTGCCGCCAGCGCGGATGCACTTCTGCGTGTCGGCCGCACGGGTGGGCAGGCCTTTGGCCAAAACGCCGGGCCAAGTGTCCACATCCGCGCTGCGCTCGCCGAGGAAGATGGGGACGAACTGATTCATGCCCGCATTGGTGAAGATGCGTGCGCCGTCGCGGCTGGTGTAGCCCACGTTGTCACTGGGGACGATGGTGTGCTGCTTCGACTTGAAGAAGTCGAGGAAGGTCTGGCGGATCTGGGCGGCGGTGGGGACGGCGGACATGGGCGGGAAAAGGGCGCGGAGAATGGCGAGGGAGGCGGAGGGGTCAAGCGTGGTACCAGCCCGGCTCAACGCTGCGCCTCCAGTGCCGCCAGCCTCTCCCCGATGGGAGGGTGGCTGTAGTGCAAGAGGACGGTAAGAGAATGCGGCTGAGGATGCGAGAGGTGGTCGTGGGAGAGTTTTTTCAACCCGGAGATCATGGGCTGAGGACCGCCGACGGATTTGACAGCGTAGGCATCGGCCTGGAACTCATTTCTCCGGCTGACGGCGAGCCCGAGCAGCCCGGTCAGGATGCCGAGCGGACGATAGAGGATGCCGAAAAGGACGAGGCCCATGCCGACAGGTGTGCCCTGGACGCCAAAGGCGGCGAAGAATGCGGGTGACTTCAGCACCCAGCCGAGGATGGCGAGCATGAGGCCCATCTCGATAAACCCGAGCGCCATGTGGACGGGGACGTGGCGGCATTTGTTGTGCCCGATCTCGTGGGCGAGGATGGCGAGCACCTCCTCCTGGGTGTGATTTTGCAAAAGGGTGTCGAAGAGGGCAATGCGGCGCGTTTTGCCGAAGCCAGCGAAGAAGGCATTCGCCTTCGATGAGCGGCGGGAGCCATCGACGACGCTGACTTCCTTCACCGGGAAATCGAGTTTCTGGGCGAGGGCGAAGATGGCCTCACGCAGCGCGCCGTCCTCCAGCGGGGTGAATTTGAGGAAGATCGGCATCAGTACGCGCGGAGAAAGAAAGGTCATCAGCACGCTGAACCCGACCAGGAAAAGCCAGGTGTAGAGCGGCGCGAGCGGCTGGGTATGGAAGAACCAAACAATCACCCATGCGACAGGCAGACCGATGACGGCCATGAGGGCAAGGCTCTTGAAGTGATCACCGATGAAGGTGCCGACCGTGGTGCGGTTGAAGCCGTGCTTCGTCTCGACGCCAAAGGTGTCCCAAATCGAAAAAGGAAGGCTGAGCCAAGTTTGAGCCAGCATGATGACGGCGAGTACGATGACGCCCGTGGTCACGGGGCTGTAACCGAGCAGCTCTACCCGAGTCTGCAAAGCACCGAATCCACCGCCCCACCAAAAGGCGACGAGCACAACGAGCGCGGCGGCATCTCGTGTGAAGTCCACTCGCGCTCCGTCAGTGATGTATTCCTGGAGCTTCTCCCGGGTGTCTTCGGGGAAGACGTCTGCCAGCATGGCCGGGATGGGTTTGCCGAGACGCGCGAGATTCAGCAAAAGGGCGATGAGTTCGAGATGAAACACCGCCAGCAGACCGAGCACGGCGGTGGCGAACCAAGGATTGGCAAAGGTCATGAGGCGGGAAGTGGCAAAGGGTGGATAAAACGAAAAAGCAGGCGGTTTCCCGCCTGCTTTTTTGAAATGGTTTTGATTCGAGGTGGCCGCTTATTCAGCGTTTTCCTCGACGTAACGGACGACGTCGCCCACAGAGAGAAGCTTCTCAGCTTCTTCATCAGGAACGTCGATGCCGAATTCTTCTTCGAAGGCCATGACCAGCTCAACAGTGTCGAGGGAGTCAGCTCCGAGATCTTCGATGAACTTGGCTTCCAGCGTCACCTGTTCAGGGTTTACGCCGAGCTGCTCGACGATGATGTCACGGACTTTGTCTTGGATGTTGTCTGCCATAGTGGGGTGGGGGATGTGCGGCGGAGAGGTAGCGGCTCGTTCCCCTTTGGCAAGGGCGAATTCTTGGATTTTTGGCGGCGCTGGAAATGCCTGTTTGTGAGGGAATCAGGACAAGTCGGCGGGGGGGACGGTGGGCGCAATTTCCTCGGGCTGTACTTTCTCGATCAACTCGCCTTTGAAGTTGGCGAGAAGTTGCTCCAGCACGAGCACCGCTCCGTCGTATTTGAGATCGTCGATGATCACCCTCTGCTCGGCACCTCCTTCGGGGCGGTGCCAGACGTAGGCCAGGCCCTTGGTATCCCAGGGGCGCTTGTCCACGCGGAAGACCTCGGTGAAGAACACTTTCCTCCCCTCCGGTGAGATAAAATGGTCTGCCTCACCAAGCAGTAACTTGTTTTTGTTCACCAAAATGAGCCCAGCGACAAAGAACGCTGCCAGCAGCGTGCCGCCGCCCCACCAGAACTGTTCGTGAATCTCTTTCTCCGTGTAGCGGTGTGGTTTCTCCGGCCAGCCGTGCTCGGCGGCGTAGGACACCCAGCGCGGCGGCTCGCCATCGCGCCCGGTGGGCCAGCCCTGCTGGCTCGCGTTGTTGATCCAGAGATCGAGCTTCCCGGCCACCTTGGCTTCATCAAAGGTCTTGAGCACCACCTCATCGAACCAGGTCTTCTTGTCAGCGACCTGGTTGGCCTTTGGGTAACCAACCTTGCCATCGTAGATGAAATAAAGTCCAAAGGCGGCCATCATCGCAGCCATCATGCTCATGCGCCGAAAATACCACGGCGTGACCCGGCAGAGGATGGGGAACTGGAGCGATGGGTCGGTGGCTGCTGACATGGTGTATTTCAAAGCCACGTCCGGGCACCTGCGCAACCGTTGAATTGGAGCGAAAATTCCCTTGGAGCAACCAAGCGCACATCGCGAGGTTTCTGCACACCGCCGTGATTCCTGTCATACAATCCCGCGCGCCACCCCACCCACTGCTGCCTCATGAAACGCTTTCTGCTCATCACCTCCGTCCTCGCCGTGGCTGCCTTTGCCCTGATCGCACGCGCCCAGACCACAGAACTGAAGGCCCGCTTCGATGCCTACGACATCAACAAGGATGGCGAGATCTCTGGCGATGAGATGCAGGCCGCTCCCATCCTGCCAAAGCTCGATCTCGACGCAGATGGCAAACTCACGCTGATCGAGGCCGCCAAGGCGCTGCGCCAAAAGATCCCCGAAGCCACGCCGACATCCACCGGCACTGGCGACCGACGCCTCTTCGACTTCCTCGACAAAGACAAAGACGGCAAACTCACCGCCGAGGAAATGCCGAAGAAGCAGTGGTTCGACCGGCTCGATACCAACAGCGACGGCAGTATCACCTTTGAGGAAGCCGATAGCGTCGTCGCTCAGATGAAAGCGCGTGGTGAAAGCATCCCACGCATCCCCGACGCTCCCGAAAGTCCCGCAGCACCTGCCAGCGAACCCAAAACCGAAGACCTCACCGAATCCCCTCTCATCCTCAAAGGCAGCGACCACGGAGTTGGGCGCCTCGTCACTGACCTCTCTCTCGGTGACAAGAAACTCAGCGCCCATCTCACCGACAGCAAAGGCACAATCCTCGCTTTCTTCGGTGCCACTTGTCCCATCAGCGGCAAACTCGGCCCGGAACTCGCCCGTCTGGAAAAAGACGCCTCCGCGCAGCAGGTGCGCATGATCCTCGTCTGCCCAGTCGCCAGCGAAACAGCGGACGACATCCAAAAGTTTGTCACCACTCACGCGCTCAAATCACCCGTCGTTCATGACAAGGACGGGCTCATCAGCGCCGCACTCACC
>JBIKIA010000416.1:0-4587 GCA_044361885.1 Prosthecobacter sp.
GATGACATGGGCTATGCGGATGTAAGCTGCTTTGGAGCCCAGGGCTATAAAACGCCAAACATTGACAAGCTCGCTGCGGAAGGTCGCAAGTTCACAAACTTTCACGTCGCTCAGCCCGTGTGCTCTGCCTCACGCACCGCCCTACTCACCGGCTGCTACCCGAATCGAGTCGGCATTCACGGTGCGCTTGGGCCTTCGTCCAAACATGGCATCAATGCGGATGAGATGACCATTGCTGAAGTGGTGAAACAAAAAGGCTACGCCACCGCCGCCGTCGGCAAATGGCACCTTGGTTCCCTGCCCCAGTTTCTCCCCGTGAAGCACGGCTTCGATGAATACTACGGCATCCCTTACTCGAACGACATGTGGCCTTATCACCCGCAAGCGAAGAAAGGTGCGTATCCAAAGCTCCCCATGGTCGAGAACGACCACACCGTCGATGAGGAGATCACACCCGAGGATCAAACCCACCTCACCACTGACTACACGACCCGCAGCATCCGTTTCATCGAGAAGAACAAAGACAAACCCTTCTTCCTCTACCTCGCCCACAGCATGGTGCATGTGCCCCTCTTCGTGAGTGACAAATTCAAAGGCAAGTCCGGCCAAGGCCTCTTCGCCGATGTCATGCTCGAAGTGGATTGGTCAGTAGGTCAGGTCATGGACACGCTAAAAAAGCACGGCATCGAAGACAACACCTGGGTCATCTTTTCCTCCGACAACGGCCCCTGGCTCTCCTACGGCGAGCACGCTGGCAGCGCCGGGGCTCTGCGTGAGGGCAAAGGCACCTGCTGGGAGGGAGGCACCCGCGTCCCTGGCATCATGAAATGGCCCGGCAAGATCCCTGCTGGCACCACCACCGATTCCATGATGATGACCATCGACATCCTGCCCACCATCGCCAGCGTCATCGAATCCAAGCTGCCCGAACACAAGATCGATGGCCTCAACTGCTGGCCCATCGTCGCAGGTGAAAGCGGCGCGAAGAACCCGCACGATTTCTATGCCTTTTATTATGAGCAGAACCAGCTCCAGGCCATCACCAGCGGAGATGGACGCTGGAAGCTCCAATTGCCACACGGTTATCGCGCCGTGCCTCCAGGCCAACCCAAGGCCACCGGGGGCATCCCCATCCTCTACAAACAGGTGAAGATTGATCAGCCTGAACTCTACGACCTCTACACTGACGTGAGCGAATCGAAGAACGTCGCCGCCCAGTTCCCCGAGGAAGTCGCCAAGCTTCAGAAACATGCCAAAACGATGCGCGCGGAACTCGGAGACAGCCTCATGAAGCAGCCCAAAGGCACAGGTACCCGCGAAGCAGGAAGAACGGAGTGAATCGTAGCAGTCTCGTCTCGCCCCGATGTCTTCGGGCGTGGCCGTAGCCCGTTCATGATCAAAGTATGGAGCACCGAGGAATCGTCGCCCCAACATAATTACCCCAAGAATTTCCCGGGATTTAGGATGCCCTTCGGATCGAGGGCTGCCTTGATCTGAAGGTGGGCTTCGTGGGTGGCATCGGGCACAGCTTCACGCCACCAGCGCTTTTTAGCGATGCCGACGCCGTGCTCTCCAGTGATGGCTCCGTTCCAGGCGATGATCTGTCGGAAGAGTTGATCGAGTGCTGTTTCGGCGCGCTCGCGGATCTGTGGATCATCCATGGTGGGGACCATGATATTGACGTGGATGTTGCCATCTCCGGCATGGCCGAAGCAGGCGACGGGGAAGCCGTGCTCGGTTTGCAGACGCTCGGCGAAATCGACAAGATCGACAAGCTTGCTGCGCGGGACGACGATGTCTTCGTTAAGCTTGATGAGGCCGGTGTTGCGCAGGCTGTAGCTGAACTCGCGGCGCAGCTTCCAGAAGCGCTCGCAGGCGGCCTCGCCCATGGCTTCTTCGAGGTCGATGCAGCCGAGGTCACGGACAAGCTGCGCCAGCAAGGCGAGTTCACCTTTTACGCTGGGCTCGTGGCCGTCGATCTCGACGAGCAAATGCGCATCACCCTGTGGAGTGACGCTTTCGCCGAGATACTCGCGGGCGGCGCGGAGGGTGAATTTGTCGGCGATCTCCAGGGCACTCGGCAGGAAGCCGGAGTTCAGGATGCGATGCACGGCGTTCGCGGCCTCCGCAAAAGTGCGGAAGCCGGCGGAGAGCATGGCGCGCGTGGGCGGATGCGGAATGAGGCGCAGAGTGGCCTGGGTGACGACACCGAGCATACCCTCACTGCCGACCATAAGCCCGACGAGGTCGAAGCCGGTCTTGTTTTTGTGACAGCGCCCACCTGCTTTCACTATGCTGCCATCAGCCAGCACGGCCTCCAAACCGAGGACGTAGTGCCGAGTGACGCCGTATTTCAGACAGCGCGGGCCACCGGCATTCGTGGCGATGTTTCCGCCCAGGCTGCATTCCTTCAGCGAGGCGGGGTCAGGCGGGTAAAACCAGCCCAGCTCGCGCACGACATTTTGCAGCTCGCCAGTGATCACGCCAGGCTCCACGACCGCGACACCATCCGCGGTGTTGATCTCCAAAATGCGGTTCATGCCGAACACGGACAGCGCGATGCCGCCGTGGGAAGGCACGCAACCACCGACGTAACCGACGCGCGCACCCTGCGCAGTGACAGGGATGCCATGATCGTTCGCGTAACGCAGGGTCTTTGACACATCCTCCGTGGACTTCGCATGCACGACGACCTGAGGTGGATTCGAGGCGAACCACTTGTCCGTGCTGTGCGTGGCAAGGTCGGCGTCCGTGACGGACACACGATCCGGGCCGAGGAGGGAAATGAGAGCTTCTGCGAGAGAGGGCATGGCGTTCTCCTTTAGCCATGAAGAATGGGCGGGCAAGATGTCTCGGTGTGCCTGGATTGCCGAAAGGCGGATCGGCCCGCGAACCTGTGCCAAGTCCACATCCTCTCCGCCCTGGGTGATGCGGATCTTTCCGGCCCGGCGGAGTTCATCGGATACTTCGCGCACCGGAAGCATGAGCGGACGCCAGTCATCAGGCTGGAGATACCGGGCCACTTCGGAAGGGCAGATCGTTTTGCCCGGCCCACGAGCCGTTGTCAGACGCAGGATTACTTCGCGGATGAACTCCGGTTTCATCGCGGACGATGAAGCTCAAACATGTCACTCGTCCGGCAATACCAGTGCGGAGCCTGCATCCGACCGATGGGAACATAAGTGCCCGGCTTTACCAGCCAAGTTTCGGGATCGAAGACTCCATCCCTCACGTGTACCCGCAGCACCTCACCAATGATCAGCCTGTTGTCACCGATCTCGATGATGCTGTGGCTGCGGCATTCCAGACTCGCTGGAGCTTCGGCGATGCGCGGCGGCTTCACCACACTGCTCGGCACCAACGTTAGCCCAGTATCTTCGAGCTCATTCACCCCCGACGGCAGACTGGCCGCGCAGTGGTTCATCTGCAAGGCGATGGCTTCATCTACGAGGTTCACCACAAACTCATGCGTCAGGCGGATGTTCCGCGCCGTGTCCTTCGGAATGCCCGGCGCACGATCCCCCGGGCATAATCCCACGATGGGTGGCGAGTCCCCAAGCACATTGAAGAAGCTGAACGGTGCGGCATTCACCCGCCCCTCGGGATCGACTGTGGTGGTCAAAGCGATGGGCCGTGGGGTAACGAGTCCAGCGAGGATCATGTAGGCTTCTTCGCGAAGTGGGCCGGTGAGGTCGAGTTCCATAGGCTTGCAGTAATGTGCGAAGATACGATTTCAAGCCGAGGTCAGCCTTGCTCAATCGTGAGGTTTTGCCATACCTGCATCATGCCTGAAGATACCCCGACCATCGAGACCCGAGAAGAAGTGATGTTTTTCGACACCGACATCGGCGGAGTGGTACATAACATCGCCTACCTGCGGATGATCGAGACGGCGCGCACGCGACTGGCATCGAACATGGGCATGATGCTGCGGGAGATGGCGACGACGCAGGTGTACCCAGTTGTGATTCGCACGGAAATCGATTACCGGAAATCGGCGACTCTGGGGGACCATTTGGTCATCTCAGGCCGACTTGAGCGCGTGGAGCGTGTACGTTTCTGGGTGGCCTTTGAGATTCGACGTGCAGATGAGGAGACGGTGCTGATCACCTGCCGTCAAGCATTGGCACTGGTACAGATGCCGCAGTCGAAACCGCTGCGCTTACCGACGGAATGGGCTGAGAGGTATGCGCATTTGTTTTTGAAGTGAAAAAACGCAAGCAGAGCACCCACTCCATCTTTGGTGTCGCTAGCCTAGTGCCCATGGCCGTCAGATCGTCCAGCAGAGCATCGAGATCCCACTCGTGTTGGTAATCGCGGTTGAGAAGCAGTAGCCTGCGGCCAGCCAATTTTCATTCTGGCTAAACAGAGGGAGTCCTGCCCGTAAAAGACGGTGAGGATGCCGTTCTGCCGAAGCACCTAGCAGGTTCCCGTCGGACCGATCTGCTGGATGAGCCAGACCTTGATTCCTGGGATAAGTTCAGGTTCAAACTTTCCAACGCATCAAAAAAGGCGGGACTCTTTTCAGAGCCCCGCCTCGTGGAAATTAGCAACGCCGACTGTGATCAGGCTCAGGCCGGATCTTTT
>JBIKIA010000417.1:0-4583 GCA_044361885.1 Prosthecobacter sp.
GTCCATGAGGTCCGGCTCTGCGAGCAGCAAAGCCTGGACCGTGGCCGTCTCCGGGCTGCCGGCATCGAGGCTCACATCGGCGCGGAGGAATCGCGGCAGCGTGAGCGACTTCAAGAGCGGCGCTGGCAGCTTCCGCAGGTCGATGCGGACCTCCGAACCTGCCTCCGTGACCAGGGTGTCCGGTGGCACGGGCCGGCCTTGCGGATGATGGCCAAAACGGAGTCCGCACGCCGCTTCGACGGCTGCCCGCAGTTCCGCGTGCTCCGCCAACACCAGCGTGGGCCCGTCGCCGCTCTCCAACCGCAGACGGTCCCAGACCACGAAGGTGCCGGGCTGCGCCGGGGCCACCTGCCGCGCGACCAGCCGGAAGATCGGTTCGCGGGCCGCACCCAGGACCTGCTCACGGGCGACCACGCGGAGCATGTCCACCCAGGCAGGGACGCCGTTGCCGACCGCCAGCACATTATGCCGGCGGTAGTTGCTCCAGAACAACCTGTCCTGCATGGCCTTGATCGCGGCCAGCACGGGTGTGGGATCGGTCGTAGCCGCGCGCCATTTTTCTCGGACCAAGCCGAGCATGTCCTTCGGCAGACCAGCACTCGGCAGGATGGCTGGCCTTTCTCCCAGAACGGCCAGCGCTTGCCCCAGCTCCGGTGCCGCGACGTGCGAGAGTTCGAATGCAACGCCGTCGCCTCCAGAAGAATGGGCATCGGCGACACGGCCCGAGACAACGACGTCGGCATCGATTGGACTTGTCCAGGCGACCGTGACCGGGCGCTTGGGTCCCGGATGCACGAAGACCGACCGTGCGGGCAACTTCGTCCAGACCTGCAAGGGCTCGGCGGCGGTGTTGACGAAAACCGAAGGCTCGGAGCCGAGGCTCCACGATTTCACCTCGGTTCGCCCAGCGTTGCTGTCGCGCCGCTCGGTGAGGAACACTGGGGCGGATGTCGTCTCCAGGAAGCTCCAACTGGCCCCGTGCTTGTCCGGCCTGGGGTTGCCCTTCAACAGATCGGGAATCAAATCGGCGACGCTCCAGCTTCGCTGATCGCCGGTCGTTTCGCGGATCGTCCATTCGATGAGCGTGCTGTCGGCTCCGTGGCTTTGGTTGGGCAGCACGGTCAGGAGCAGCAGCTCGCCGCGCCGAACCGACACCTTGTGCTCGAAGGGGACCGATCCCGCTTCCGCAACCTTCGACTCCACGAGCACTCGTTTCGACGCAGTCCAGCGGGACTCGATTTTCTGACGCGCCGAGTCGAGAGCCGACTGCCGCTGTTTCCTCTCGGCTTCCACTCGGGCTGCTTTCTCCTCCCATTGCTTCGTTTGCGCATCGAGTTCCGCTGCTGGCAAAGATGCACCTGGCTTGCCGCTGAGTCCGGCCCAGAGCGCGGCCAGGTAAGTCGCGTTGAGTTTCTCCTCCGCCGCGACTCCCGCGATGGCAGCGGGACCGCCGCGTGTGAGCCGGTCGCGATGTTTCAGCGTCGCCGCGAGATGCGCAGCAAGCGGCGGCTCCCCATTGGGCCCGGCGTAGCGGGAGTGAAAGCTGCGTAGCGCCTTCTCCGCCTCTGTCGTCCAATCCGGACCATCTGGAGAAGACGAAAATCGAAAGCCCGTAGGCAACAACACCGCCCGTGCCGCCACATAACGTGCGGCCTGATGATAGCGCTCAACCAACCCTGGAGTCATCGGCATCGCCTCGCCCACATTGGCAAAACCCTCGCCGCCCACGCTGTCGGGCGCAAACTCACCGGCTCGCGTCGGCTGCATGTCCATACCCGTCAGATCGCGCACCGCATGGTCATACTCCGCATTGGTCAGCCGACGCAGCGTCACCGGCCCCGGGTCGCCCGCGTGCGCCGCTGCCGCCTCATCCACTGCTGCCGAGATCCAGCCCAGCAACTGATCTCGCTCAGCCAAACTCGGCTGCGCAGCCTTCTTCGGCGGCATGTCGCTCTCGTTCAACCGCTCCGCAATGTCCTCCAGCACCTTCGGCTGCGCGAGGAGCGCCTCAGCCGTGAGAAGACTCGTGAGGTCGAGATCGTTGTCCTTGGGTTTCTTGCCGTGGCATTTCCCGCAAGTCTTCACCATCAACGGATGAATCCGCTCCGCATAAGCCTTCGCTTGCTCACCCGCACCATCGGCAGCGACAGCCGTGAGCGCAAGGCACACGACTAGAGAGGGAATGAGGCATCGGATCAGCGGACGCATGGTTGGAGCGGTGAGTAGACGTTTGTGAGGCCGACAAAATCATTCCTTCTCCGGCAGCACCGGCAGCCATTCACGCCAACTCAGGATGTGCTGGCGCATGAGACGTTCGCACTCGGTCGGCGACTTGGTTTTGAAAGCCTCCACTACGCCTTGGTGACTGCTCACGGTCTCTGCACGCGTGCCGCGCGTCTGGAGTTGCTTTGAGCGATGCAGCCTCCCCAGCCAAAGCTCCAACTCACTGCGCAGCGAGTGCCAGAGCTTGAGCAGCCGTGCATTCCCCGATGCCTCCAGAATGATCTCATGGAAATCTAGATCCAGATGCGTGACTTGAAGCAAGGTGGTCGCCTTGCTGGTGGCCTTGATGTTTTTCTCAAGACGCGAGCAGTCTTCGCGCAAGGCTGGTGCCGCCAATCGCGCCGCCACGGGTTCCAGCGCGAGACGCAGCACATACAGCTCTTCAAAATCATGCGGCGTCAGGTCTTTGACATAGGCCCGGCCAGTGCCGCTGAACTCCACCAACCCTTCGCGTTCGAGAGTGAACAAAGCCTCACGCACTGGCACTCGACTGACGCCAAGCCGCTGCGCAACGGCTGACTCGGCGAGGAGATGACCGGGGGAAATCTCGCCATCCAGGATTTCTTGTCGGAGACGGGAGACGGTGATGTCGGAGCGGGTGGTTGTAGATGGAGGTAAGCTCATGTGGTATACCGTTTCTATACGGTATACTGTCAGAGCTCTTTCAATCCGGAACGTAAAATCATCGGTCGATCTCGAGAATGATAGGGACGCTGTGCTGGGCCACCAATGTTCCGACTCATTGAGGCCAGTCCCGTTTCACAAACCACAACGATCAGCGCGTGGTGAACTGATGGATGGTCGTAGTGCGATAAGTCTCACCGGGACGGAGGATGGTCGTTGGGAACTCGGCGTGATGAACGGAATCGGGATGATGCTGCGTCTCCAGGCAGAGGCCGTGGAAGCGGTCATAGCTCTTGCCGCTCTTGCCCTTGAGTGGCGTGGTGTAAGTGGCGGTGTAGAGCTGGATGCCGGGCTGGTCGGTGAGGATTTGCATCACGCGGCCGCTCTTCGGCTCACGCACTTCGGCGGCGAGGGCGGGCTTGGTCTGCGGCTTCTCGGCGAGAACGAAGGCGTGGTCGTAGCCGCCGATGGAGATTTGATCGAGGCGGCTGCCAATGACTTCGCTCTTGGTGAAATCAAACGCGGTGCCTGCGACGGGCAGCAGTTTTCCTGTGGGCAGCAAGTCGGCATCTGTTTCGAGATAGCGTTGTGACTGCAAGGTGAGCCGGTGGTCGAGCACAGTGCCGCTGCCTGCTCCAGCGAGGTTGAAGTAAGTGTGATTGGTGAGGTTGATGGGCGTGGCTTTGTCAGTCGTGGCCTCATACTCGATGACAAGCGCATCCTCCTCGGTGAGCACATAGATGACGCTGGTGTTGAGGTTGCCGGGGAAGCCCTGGTCGCCGTCCTTGCTGAGGTAGGTCAGGCGCAAAGCAGGTCCGCGTGGGTCAGTGATGATCTCCGCTTTCCAAATGACCTTGCTGAAACCCTTCAAGCCACCGTGCAGGTGAAAGCTGGTCTTCGGATGCAGATCGAGCGTGTAGGACTTGCCGTCGAGGTCGAACTTGCCGCCCGCGATGCGATTGGCCACGCGCCCGGTGATACAGCCGAAATACACGCCGCCATTGTGCTCCTCGTATTCGGCCACCGTATCGAATCCGAGTGCGATGTCGGCGAGTTTTCCTGCGTGGTCAGGCACATGCAGTTCCGTGATGATGCCGCCCAGAGTGATGATCTTGGCGGCAAGGCCGTGCTTGTTCTTCAAGGTGTAACGCTCGACGGATTCGCCATCGCGCGTGGTGCCGAAGTTGTCTTTGGTGACTTCAGCCTGAGCGGAGATGAGGCTGACGGTTATTAGGGTGAGGAGGAGGTGTTTCATGGAGTGGTGGAGTGGTGGAGTGGTGATCTGGATTAACAAGCCGGGAGTCGGAGGTGTGTCGATGGGCTCCCATATCGGCGCTTCGCCCTGGAGGACACCGAGCGAGGAGAGGATCAATGGAAAATTTTTCTTGTGGCCTCAGATGGGCTGTAGCGGTTTCACTTCGGCGTGACATGGCCTGATTTCTTCAGACCACCACGGACGATTTTTACCCCTTCACTGGTTTCGCCGACGCCGGGACTGATCGCCGTTTCAAAGGTTGCGGCGTCAAGTTTGCGCAACAACCAGTCCGCGACGTAAGCGGGATCGTCTGAAAAGGCAGCCTCGATCATCTCCCTGGACGCGGGGTCGTCCACATTGCGCAAGGTCAAGCTTAACCCAGATTTTTTTCCGTTGATGGCGACGAAAGTATTCTGGGCAT
>JBIKIA010000418.1:0-4580 GCA_044361885.1 Prosthecobacter sp.
CTTTGCGCTTTTTCGGACGGCTGGCCCAGCTTTCGCCAAAGTGGAAGAGTTTATCCAATGAGATGGCTCCAGAGCCGAAAAGCAGCAGGGTGAAGGTGATGAGGAGGTAGAGCCAGGCGGTCTCGACCTGGGCGATGTGCATCTTTTGAGCGTAGATCAAAAAAAGCACGACGACGGGCATGAAGACGACGGCGAAGAGGCGGGTGAGGAAGCCAAGCGTGAAGCTGATGGCGACAGCCCCGAGGATGATGGCGGCGGCAGGGGCGGTGAACTGCGGGTAAGGAAGGCCGGCATCGGCGAAGGCCTTCACCCAGTCCCAGGGCTGCTCTTTCCAGATGAATGCATAAGCTCCGTTCACGGCCAGCCAGGCGTGGCGGGTGAGCAGCAGGACGCCGGTTCCGATGCGCAGGACGGCGATGGTTTTGAAGATGCTGCTCCAGGGGTTTTGATTGGCGGCTGGATTGCCACCGACGTAGTCGAGCATGATGTTTTAGATGTCGGGGGAGAGTTCGATAATGTCACCGGGCTCGGGTTCGAGCTCGTTGGCGTTCTCCAAGGAGGAGAAGTAGCGGCGTTCGCCTTCGCGAATGAGATACACGCCATGGGCGGTGGAGCCAAGCTTGCGACCGCCGGAGACGCGAACCGCTTGTTCGAGGGTCATGTCTTCCCACGCGGGGATGAATTCATCAGTAAGCACATCACCACGCACGGCGACGACGGGGGTGTCTTCGACGGAAAGGATGTGGACGGTGACGGAGCGGCTGAGGCGCATACCCACACGGAAGGTGGCGGCGATGGCGTCCGCAGCTTTGGGGAGCGTCGCTCCTCCGACTTGTGTGGTGCCTGCCGGGCCGAGGTCGATGATGCCCTTTGAGTCCACCATGACGACCTTATTGAAGAGGCGTTCGGGAGAGCGGGCACCTTCATAGACATGGATGCGCAGCGAATGGCCGTAACCGAGAGTGCCGCGAGCGTTGAAGGGCATCTGCGGGTCTTCCTCGGTGACCTTGTCGGTGTCGGGCATGCCGGGGATGATATTCTTGATCTTCTTCAGAGAGGAAAAGCTGGGCATCGGCGGCTTCGGCAGCTTGCTCAGATCGGGCGTGAAGCGCTTGATCGTCGCACAGGCGCTGAGAGCGAGGGCCGCCATGAACATGGGAAGAAGGGGAAAGTGGAAACGGGGCATGGTCGGTGGAAACGAGGGGCCGAAGATGAATGCCAGCGCTGAAATGACAAGGCCAACGTCAGCAGACGTTGGCCTTGCAAAAATGGCTAAAAAGCCAGCTGGGGACTCAGGCGGCGAGCTTTTGTTTGCCCATGGCGACGAGCATGTCTCCGAGGTCGGGCATGTAGCGCACGATTTCGTGAGCCAGCACCTCCAGCCGTGTTTCCGAGCGCCAGCTTCCGCGCAGGCTGCGGTCCTGGTCTTCGAGATCGACAGCCATCAGGGTGGTGAAGACCATCGTATCATTCTGAAGTTCGAGTTGCGTGGGCATAGGGAGCTAGGAGGTTAGGGCGGGTGCGGCGGTTGACTGCACTTCACCATTCTGAACGATGAACTTCCTCCGGGTCAGCGCCCCATCCTTGATCTTCTGCTCGATCGCCTGGCCGAGCAGCATGCGTGCTGCCTCGGACGGGCTACAGCCAAACATCCCATCGGCGGTCAGGTCCTCCAGATACATTTTGATCTGGGGAGTGACTGCGATGGTCATGGTGACCGATTCGAAGTTGTTGGAAGGGCGAGCCATTGAATTTAAACCCGGAATTAATAGGGTTTTAACAGACTTAAACCTGAGTCGCAAGTTTGAATTCGGTTATTTCAGGGTTTTAATGCCCTGAAAATGAACATATTAGTTAAGACTAATTAAGCATCTGCGCTTTTTCGTGCCTCCCGATGGATCGGCACCTTATAAGCCGTTCTCTGCAACCCATGAAATCACGTTACTTTCTCCCCCTCGTTCTCGCTGCCCTTGCAGCGCCTACTTTTGCATCAGCCGAAGACGGCTGGCAGGAGTGGTTCAAAGACGGCCTCGGTGATGCCAAGGTCGTCAGCGGTCAGGCCAGTTACGAAGTTAAAGACGGCGTCCTGGTCGGCACCACAGTCGATGGCAGTCCGAATACATTCCTGGCGAAAGGCCCCTTCAAGGACTTCGAACTTCAGTTTGAAGTGAAGGTCGATGACGCACTGAACTCCGGCGTTCAGGTGCGCAGCCATCTCGCCAAGGAGGGCGATCCTGTGCCTGACGGTGCCAAGGGAGACAAACCACTCCCCGCAGGCCGTCTCTATGGTCCACAATGCGAAATCGCGGTGAATGGTACCGCCGGTGATTTCTATGATGAGGCCCGCCGTGGCACCTGGTGGAGCATTCTGACGAAGACGGAGGCTGTCCGCTCAGACGCTGCGAAGGCTGCTTTCAAAAAGGGTGAGTGGAACCACTACCGCATCGTGGTGCAGGGCGACCATTACCAGAGCTTCGTGAACGGTGTGAAGACGGCGGACTTTAGCCAGCCAGGAGATCCTGAGGGGCACATCGGCTTCCAGGTCCACGGTATCAAGAAGGGCGATGGTCCTTACACGGTGCGCTGGCGCACGGTGAAGTTCAAGACGCTGTGATTTAAACCAGCTTTTAATTCCACGGCTGCCTCCGAAACGGGGTAGCCGTTTTTGTTGGCGCTACTTTGCCTTCGTAAGTGCGCTCTGCACATCTCCCCGGTGGGGGACGCCTTCTTGAGCGCCTGATTTGAGGGTGGAAAGAGCGGCTGCGACATTCGCCCAGCGAATGCATTCGAGCAGGTCGGCACCTTCGGCAAAGTGGGTGACGAAGGCTCCGGCAAAGGTGTCTCCAGCGCCCACGGTATCCACGGGCGTGATAGGATGCGCGGGGACTTCGGCGACGGCGGACTTTGTGATCAGAAGTGTGGACTGGGCTCCTCGGGTGATGATAAGATCGCGGATCCGGTGCTTGGTGAGGCGCTCCTTCCAGGAGTCGTGATGTGCAGCGGCGGCGGCGGGCTTGAGGTCGAAGATCTCCTGGGCTTCGTGTTCATTCACGATGGCCACGTCGATCTTCAAGTCTCCCCAGGGGAAATCCGGCGCGACGGGGGAGGCGTTGAGCACCACGGAAACTTTGGTTTCATTGGCGATGCGGATGGCGTCCACAGCGGCTTCGGTGGGGATTTCGAGCTGGATTAAAAGCGTCTTCGCCACGGCTATTCGGGCGCGCTGCATCTTGATCGACGGGCCGGTCAAAGCACCATTGGCACCGGGAATGACAACGATCTGGTTTTCGCCTTTGCCATCGACGGTGATGAAAGCATTGCCCGTGCCGCCTCGGATGGTGTTGAGGCTGCTGCAGTTGATGCCCTCGCGGCGGAGATGATTGCGATAGTCGCGGCCATCGGGGTCATCCCCGAGATTGCCGATGAGCATGACCTGGGCTCCGTGACGTGCGGCGGCGAGCGCTTGGTTGGCACCTTTGCCGCCGAAGCGTTTCACGAGCTGGGTTGCGGAGACGGTGTCACCGGGTTTGGGCAAATGCGCCACTTGCGCGATGAGGTCCACGTTAATGGACCCGATCACGACGATATTCGCTGCAGAGGGGCGTGCCATGGTTTGTGATTAGGTTAGATCGTGGCCAGACGCGAGCTTATTTCAGCTTCGCCAGCCGCTCTTTAGACCATGTCTGACCCTGTTGGATGACCTCGTCTCCCGGCATGATGGCTGCGAGTTTATCCCAGAGCTGACTGGCTTTGATAAAGGCGTCTTTAGCCTCCGTCTTTTTTCCGGCGGACTGGTTGGTGTGGCCGAGCACGCCGCTCATCTGCGCGAGCTGGATCTCCCACTGGCGGCGCTCCGGACTCATGGCTGCCTGAGGATCTTTGGCGAGCAGCGCATCCATGGACTCCACTGCTTGCTTCACGATGGGCAGGGCGGCGCTTTCCTTGCCCATGTCAGACATGAGTTCGGCGTATTCACCGCGCGCACGGGCGAGCATGAAGCCGTAACGCACGTTGTCTTTTTCATCGGAGAGGATCTCGTTGAGCAGTTCGATGGCGTCCTGCTTGCGCTTCACGGCATCTCCGGGGCGGCCTTCATCGCGATCCAGCAGAGCGGTGCCCGAGTAATTACGCGCCAGCCAGTACTTCACTTCAGCCCATTCGGGGAGGAGGCGGTTCAGCTCCAGCAAAATGGGCACGGACTGGGAGTAGGCCTCGCGTGCTTCTTTGATGCCGATGGCTTTGACGAGCAGTTCGGCCAGCTCGGTGTAGGCTTCGGCGAGCAGCAGCGCCTGATCTTGATTCCTCGGGGAGGAATTCATGACGAGCTGCCCCATCTCGCTGACGGCATCGATCAACGTAGTGAGGGCATCCTGCATCCGACCAGCTTCTCGCTGCGCCTGCCCCTGAGCGAACTTGGCACGGGCCAGGAGGAACTTTTCATCAGGGATGAGATCGGCACCGATGAGCTTTGGATCGAGGATCTCGGAGACTTTGGCGAGAGACTTTTCCGCCTCAGCCATATCACCTGTCTGCAAGGTGCGGCGGCCATACTCCATATAGGCGCGGGCGCTTTCATTCCG
>JBIKIA010000419.1:0-4570 GCA_044361885.1 Prosthecobacter sp.
TCTCTGGTGCGGTCGATGAGCCAAATTGGACCGTTGATGGGGAAGAGGGTCTGGTCTCGTTCATCAACCCCATCATCCGAAACGACTATCATGTGAAGGCACTGGCCCAGTTCCTCGGCCTGCCAGAGGCACTATTCTTTTCCATTATCTTTTTTCAGAGGGAAGTCAGCTTTGATCAATCTCCACCTCCCAACGTCCTCTCAAAAAGGCTGGGACGCCACATCCTCTCTCACACCGCACCCATCATCTCTCCCGAAGTCATCTCCCAAGCCCTCACGGCACTTCGCCCCATGACAAGCGCGCACGATTATGCCCACATCATTCACCAAAAACAGGCGAATGAAGAGGCGGACGACCATCACATCAGCCCCACCGCTTTCAGCTCCGCTCCAGGAAACACGCGCTCCACTTCCGTAGCGCCAAAACAGCCGCGCAGCACTTCGGCGAAAACCGCCCGGTAATCTGTCTCGGCATGCAGCCCCCCAGGGCCGGGTGTGTTCACATTGACGTCCTCCTCCGCCTGGATCGGCCACGAGCCAAGCACGCGCCCGCCTTTCACCCGATCACCCAGCGCCATCAGCGCAAACCCACGCCCGTGATCCGTGCCCAGCGAGGCATTTTCATACACACGCCGGCCAAACTCCGTGGTAACCATCACCGTGTAGCGCGTGCGGTGGGATTTCAGATCCAGATCCAGTGCCCTCAAGCCTTCCGCCAGCGTCTTGATCTTCTCCGCCTGCGTGCCGCTGGCATTTCCCTGGAAGAAATGGGTATCCCATCCACCCAGGTCGATGCAGGAGATCTGCAGGCCGAGTTCCGCTTTGATCAAACGTGCGATCTCACGCAACCCTGATCCAAAGCTGTCCTTCGGATAAGCCGCGCCATGCTCGGGAGCATCACCCTTGCCTTGCAGTGCCGATACACGCTGGAAGAGATCCAGCGTCTCCACCCCACGCTGTCCCAGCAGTGTCACATCGGCTCCATACATCGCCTTCAGCGCCTGCACGGCCTTTGCCGAATCTCCACTGCTCTTGATGGCGATGTCCTCGATCCGCTCCAGCACGCTCACCGCCGGTGCGCCGCGCAGGGATTCCGGCAAAACCGTCCCAATCGCCACAGCGGACAGCGCCGAAGTCGAGTCCGTGGCATTTAAGCGCAGGAACCGTCCCAGCCAGCCGCCACCCGCCGGTGATCCGTGCATCGAGTCACCATGCTCCATCTGATCCTGGCAGTCGAAATGAGACCCGCTCGTGTTATCCACGCCCACCGACTGCACCGCGCCGAAGCGCCCGTCTTTGTAGAGAGCTTCCAGCGGCTTCATCGCCGGATGCAGCGCGTAATGCTCCGAAATTTTGATGGCATCCTTCGCCGGGATCGCCAGCCCTGGACGAAGCCGGTAGTAACGATCATCCGCCGTCGGCACGAAGAGATTCAGCGTGTCCGCCCCGCCACGCAGGAAGACATGGATCAGCGTGTGTGATTCCCCACGCGGCACCGCCGCAAAGGAAGGCGCAGCAGCGAGGGCTAGCTTCGAGATCAGGGAGCGTCGAGTCATGGCGGGTTGGGCGCCTGTGGAGGTTCGGCCCTAGGCACGGGAACAGGTTGCTTTCTGCGAAAGATGCGAGTGTTCACCACATGGTCAGGCACCAGCATCCAGTAAGTGATCAAGCCAATGATAGGGACAAACGTAATGACCAGGAACCAAAGTATCTTTTCCTGAGTTCCAAATTCCGGTGTAGCGAGAATTTGAATCAATGCCCGCCAATAGAGGAATAGCCAGACCAGCCAAATGACAAAGATGGCTAATGCAAACAGCGACGAGCCGTTCTGGTATTTGAAATCGAAGGGAATCATGGCAGGTGGGATGATACGAAGGATGACGCTGCTAGGTCAACACCTCTGAAAAGCCGGACTCGCGAGGATGAGTCCGACGAGTTGAGTTTCGTCTTCAGTCTTCACCGCCGCCAGCTCCTCAGGCTTCGGTGCGCGGCCGATGAGATGGGCAAACCAGGCTTCTGGCACAAATTTCATCTGGCGGCGCAGGTTGTACAGGTTCACCCGCGCACCGTTTTGCTTCCCGGCAGCCAGCGCCATGCCGAAGTTCCAGCGCCACATCAGCGTGCCCATCCAGGGCAGTTCTTCATCGGGATAGCCGTCTGGAGTTGGGTATTGGAAAAGGCCGTGGCCCATGCGCTGAAGCGGTTCCAGCACGGAATTGTCCGCCTGGGTGTCAGCCATCAGAGCCCGCAGCGCGGAGACCATGAATTTCAGCGGACGCTTCAAAAGCTGCCCTCGGCTCTCCGCAAACTCGGTGGAGGCGAATAGCACGCGCAGCACGCATTTGATGTCCCCGCGCGTCCTCGTGAACTCCGCCGCCACCTTCTCCACCACACTCGCGGGCGGCTCCATGCTGACGAAGCGCTTGCACAGCTTCGTCGCCAGAAATTTCGCCGTGCTCGGATGGCTGCAAACAATGTCCACGAGCCTGTCGAGATCCTTTTCTCCACCGCCAGCCGGGATCCCCTGACCGAGCACCTGCTTCCCGCCATCGTCATGCCAGTCGGCTTTGAAGAAGGACTCGCCAGCATTCAGCGCGAAGAAACGATTCCGATCAAAGGTCCAGCCGCTGAGGCAGCGCGCCGCCTCATTGACATCCTGCTGGGTGTAGCCGCCATGCACGCCCATCGTGTGCAGCTCCATCAGCTCGCGAGCGTAGTTTTCGTTTGGCTTGTCGTCAGTCTTCCGGCGCACCTTGTTCGACTTCCCATCCAGATACACCAGCATCGCGGGCGAAGTGGCGGAGGCGCGGATCAGATCGTGGAAATTGCCCAGCGCGTGTTTGCGGATCACATCGCGGTCATCACTCGGCTTCAGGTAGATGCAGTCGCCCTTTTCCAGGTCGATGTTCAGATGATCCGTCCAGAATTCCACCATCACCTCGAAGAGCTGTCGGCGGCTGTAAATGGCCCGCAGCAGTGTGTGGCTGGTGATTTCATCCCGCAGCACCGGCTTGCGAAATTCATACGCATCCCCCGCGCTGAAGTAGATCGACTCAAACCTCTCCGCCCGTAGATCACAGGCCATGTCATCCATGCGCTCAGGATAGAGCTGCTCCTCCAGCCAAGCTTCCTCTCCCATCCTCTTCACCCGCCAAACATCGCCCGGCCAGGGCCCGAAGGCGGCGCGGGAGAGCAGATGAAAGTCAGGATCAATCTCCTCCCCGGCGGGCGGAGGCGGCAGTTTGCCCGGCAGGCCCTCGCCCAGGAACTCTCGATTAATCTGCGTCACCACGCGATCACACGACGCCATCCCGAAGGCTGTCGTGGTGAGGAGATGACGTCGGGTGAGTTTCATAAACTCAAGCAGCGGGCAGCTCGGGTGGCGTCACATCAGCCTTCACAAACCAAGTCCGAACATTGATCCCCCAGCCAATGATGGCGATCAGCGGCAGCAGGACTGCCCAGCCGACGACCGGCAGCAGTGCGCAGCACATGATCGTCAGTCCTCCCTGCTTCGTTTGCCGCCAAGGCTCGATCTGCGGCCAAAGACGTTCACCGATCAGTGCCGCGATGCCTCCTGCCCCGATGAAACCCCAGGCGATCATGACTCCGCCGACGAGGACCGCCAGCGCGCCCATCTGCGGCACTTTCGATAGCACCGCGATGAGGATGATTACTCCGATCAACGGGCCGAGACCGACGAAGAAGCATTTAAAGAGCCCCCGCCCAGCCACCACGCGCTGCCTTTCCACCTTTTCAGGCCAGAGCCCGCGAGCGAGCAACCAAAGCGCCGGAAGCGCCACGACAAAGGCGACTGCCACAAGCAGCCAGATGAGAACGGTAGAGAAGAGCATGGTGAGGGATGACGCTGGCTAAACGCCTCACATCCCACTTGGTAACACGATGGACTTTTATTTTACGGCACCACGACCTTGGCATGAGTCTGGATGCCTCCGCTGAAGGTCAGCATCAGGGTCAACTGGCCATCGGTCAGGAACACTCGGCGGCCCAGGGCTCCACCCGTGGTCGTTCCATTCAGCAGAGCAGTGATCGCAGTCACGACCCGTGGGGTGCCGTCCACGTTGAGGGTGTCGCCTTCACGCACGGCCAGCTTCACGACTCCGTTTTCGTTGACCACCCACAGTCCCGTGTCATCCGCCGTGGTCACACCGCCGACTCCGTTGGTCATCGTCGCCTGGAACATCGGCTGGGCGGTGCCGGGCAGCGCGAACTGGCTCAGCCGGTAGAAGGTGCTGCCGACGACTCCGGGCGCTTCACTGCCTTCTCTTGCGACAAGTGCGAGCCCGTTCGTGGCGTGCTGCGCCCACAGGCCTTTGTCATTCACGTTGGTCACCACTCCGCTGCCACGCACTTCACCTTTGACGAGGTATTCGTAGTCCCCGCCGCCAAGCACGAGGTCGCTGAAGTCGCTAAACACGAGGCCGCTGGTGCCGGGGGCTGCGTCGTTTTCACGCAGTTGCAGCGTCAGCACTCCGGGCGCGGTATCCACAAAGACACCAACGTTGTTCGTGGTGCTGACTCCGGCCAGCGTGTTGGTGACCATCTGGCTG
>JBIKIA010000420.1:0-4568 GCA_044361885.1 Prosthecobacter sp.
GGGATGGATCGCAGGGGCGGGGTTGCGGCCGGAGGTGGCGAGGGCGTGATGGGCCTCCAGATAGGCGGCGCGGCTGCCGAGATCCCACCAGTCGCCTTCATCGAGCACGACAGCGCCGAGCTTTTCGCCCTGCTGGATCATTTTCAGGAAGATGGGGATGACGGACTCGACTTTCCCCGGCGTAAGCCAGTCGTGAAACGCGGGATCGCAGAGGTAGATGCCGGTGAAGAGATGCGTGCCGGGATTGCCGGTGCCGAGCATGTTCCGAATGTCGGTGACGCGACGCGTGGCGGGATCAAACGCGATGTGCTGTGCAGGCCCGACACTGCGCAGGGCGAGGGTGACGAGATTCCCACTCTCCCGATGCTCGCGGATCAGTGGCTCCAGCGGCAGCGTGGTGAGGATGTCGCCGTTATAGACGATGAAGGGCTCGCTGCCGAGCAGGTCACGAACGTTGGCGATGCCGCCGGCGGTTTCCAGACGCACCGGTGCCTCATGCCGAAAGGCGATGGGTGCGTCGCGATAGCTGCCGTCTGGAAAAGTCTGCGCGTAGGCCTGCGGCAGGTGATGCGTGTTCACCACAAAGGAAGTCACCCCTGCCGCCATGAGATGGTCGAAGGCATAAGTGATCAGCGGCTTGTGAAAGACGGGGATGAGAGGCTTCGGGAGCTGATCGGTCAGCGGCCGCAGCCGCTCTCCGAGCCCCGCGCCGAGGACGAAGGCGGTGTGCACGCGCGGGGTTTAGTCGGGGGCGCGGAGGGGTGCAAGTCGGGAGTCCCTGCTTGCCAAAAGACAGCAATTCCGTGAAGATAGAGCCATGAGCACCGCAGCCATTCTACAGGCATTTACCGAGCTGAATCCTGCCCAGCAGATCCAGCTCGTGGAAGATATGTGGGATCGTGTAGCACTTTCGCCGGAGCCACTGGCTTTGAACAACGCCCAGAAAAAAACGCTCCGTGCCCGGAAAAAAGCTCTGGGAGGTATGTCGCCTAACGGGCGCTCGTGGGAGAAGGTGTTTAATTCTCTCCTTAAATCCCGCTGATCACGCCATCCTCGCTGACCTGGATGCGCTCCGCCGCTGGCACTTTGGGGAGGGCGGGCATGCGCATCATGGTGCCGGTGAGGGCGACGAGGAAACCGGCACCGTTGGCGATCTCGAAGTCGCGCACGGTGATGGTGAAGCCCTTCGGGCGGCCGAGCTTGTTGGCGTCGTCGGAAAGGGAATTCTGCGTCTTCGCCATGCACAGGGGCAGGTGGCCGAAGCCGCTTTTGTCGAAGAGGGCGAACTTGGCCTTGGCTTCATCCGTGAGCGTGACGCCATCGGCACCATAGATGCGTGTGGCGATGGCGTGGAGCTTCTGCTCGACGCTGTCGTGCGGCTGATACAGGAAGGGCAGGGGCTTCGATTCGGACTTCGCCAGGGCTTCGAGCACGGTTTCAGCGAGCTGGGTGGCTCCGGCACCACCTTCGCCGAAGACATTGGCGAGAGCGCATGGAACGCCGCGCTCGGCGCAGAACTCCTTCACAAGCGCGATCTCCTCGGCGCTGTCGTTGGTGAACTGATTGATCGCCACGATGACGGGCCGCTGGAACTGCTGGGCGCTGTCGAGATGGGCGGCGAGGTTATCCAGGCCCTTTTTCAGCGCCTCGGGATCAGGATGGGTGAGGGCATCGAGCGCGACTCCGCCATGCATTTTCAAAGCGCGCACGGTGGCGACGATGACGATGGCCTCGGGCTGGAGACCGGACTGGCGGCACTTGATGTGCATGAACTTTTCTCCACCGAGATCGAAGGCAAATCCGGCCTCGGTGACGGCATAGTCGGCGTGCGCGAGTGCCATGCGGGTGGCGAGCACGGAGTTGCAACCGTGGGCGATGTTGGCAAACGGGCCGCCATGGAGAAAGGCGGGTACGCCTTCGACGGACTGCACGAGATTGGGCTGGAGGGCATCGCGAAGAAGCGCGAGCAACGCACCGGTGGCGCGGGCTTCTTTGGCGAGCACGGGTTCGCCTTCCGGCGTGAAGCCGGTGACGATGCGGTCGAGCCGCGCGCGGAGGTCGGCGAGAGACTCGGACAAACAAAGGATAGCCATCACTTCCGACGCGGCGGTGATGTCGAAGCCTGTGGCGCGCTCGGTGGCGGCTCCGGCGTTGGTGCGAATGCGGCGCAGGGCGCGATCATTCACATCGAGCACGCGTTTCCAGAGCAGCGTCGAGGGCGTGAGGTGTGTCTGATGATTGAAGATCTGGTTGTCCAGCACGGAGCTGAGCAGGTTGTGCGCGCTGGTGATGGCATGGAAGTCGCCGGTGAAGTGGAGGTTGATCGACTGCGAGGGCTGCACGGTGCTTTTGCCACCGCCCGTCGCGCCGCCTTTGCGACCAAACACGGGGCCCATGGAAGGCTGCCGCAGCGCGAGGGCGACACTTTGGCCGATCCTCTTCAAACCCTGCGCGAGTCCGATGGACATCGTTGTCTTACCTTCGCCAGCAGGAGTGGGTGTGATCGCAGAGACGAGGATGAGCTTGCCCTTCTGCGGCTTGTCCTTGAGTGCCTTGAGAGAGATCTTCGCTTTGTCCGTGCCGTAGAGCGCGAGGTGGTCGTTCGAGATGCTGAGCGAGTGCGCGAGGGAGGCGATGTCTGGGAGCATGAGTGGGCGAAGGATTGCCGATGATGCCGGGCGCAGGCGGGATGAAAAGGGCGAAATCAAACGATGCAGATAAAATCAGGCGAGTCAGCCCTTGTAAGGTGTTTGAACTGAGGGAGATTTGAAAAAATGAAAGCATTCTTGAGCATGTTCCTGCTGGCTTCACCATTGTTGGCCCAGACATCACCCGCACCTCCGGTTCCGCCGCCGGTGGAACATCGTGAAGCAAAAGAAGTGCTGACGATCCAGGCGGCGGATTTCACCGGGCAGACGACGCTTTATTCCATCGGCAATCCGACGGACGACGAACAGCTCTCTCTCGAGTTGATCAACCGTGCACGCGTCAACCCAACGGCGGAAGGGATCATGCTGGCGACCACAACCCATCCGGATGTCCTTCTAGCGGTCGGGCCTCCGCCAGGTGGGTTCAATGTGAATTTGAATCTGATGAAAAACGAGTTTGCCACCGAGCTGCTTGTGCGGCCACCGCTGGCGATGAGCGCCCAGTTGACCAATGCCGCACGAGGGCACTCGCAGTTTCTGTTCGACACGGCGACGCAGACGCACACTGGCAGTGGAGGTTCCACCATCGGGCAGCGTGCGACTGCAGCGGGCTTTATTTTCGAGAGCGTCGGGGAAAATGTCTTTTCCACTGGCAAGGATACTTTCTTCAGCCACGCGGGATTTCAGATCGACTGGGGTCCGGACAATCCGCCGGATGCAGATGGGATGCAGGCTGGACGCGGTCATCGTGTGAACATCCACGGCGATTTTCGGGAGATAGGCATCGGCATAGTGACTGGCACAAACACGGTGGGTGGCAACACAGTCGGCCCCCAGGTCATCACGCAGGATCTCGGTGTAGGCAGCCCGAACAATCAAGCTTTCGTCACGGGTGTGGCCTACTACGATCTGAATGGCAACAGCTTCTACGATCTGGGCGAGGGCATTGGCGGGCTGACGGTGAATGTGGATGGCTCCAGCTTCCACGCGGTGACGGCAAACTCTGGAGGTTACACCGTGCCGGTGCCGACCACTGATGCCACTCGGGCGGTGACGTTTTCAGGTCTCGGTGCCAGCGGCGATGCCTCGGCACAGATCGTGGGTGGTGCGAACGTCAAGGTGGATTTCATCCCGGCCTATGTGCCACCCACCCTATCAGGCCCCGCCTCCATGGGGGCCTTGCTGACCACGAATCTAACCCACAATACGGTGCCGGGTGCTTCTGGCTATAAGGCGCGGACCATCGCAAACCTGAATGCGCTGGCGGATGAAGCCGATAATCTGACCCGCGTCACGGTGGTTAAGTCAGGCGTTTACAGCAGTACCTCCACGACAGTGAAGCATTCAGGCACGGGGGCTTATCGCATGGCGAACCCGGGAGCTGGGACGCAGACGCTGACCTACACCAACGCCTTCCACGTCAAAGCTGGAGCCAGTCTGTCATTCCGCAGCCGCTTGGGTTTTGCCACGTCGGACCAGATCGCCCGTGTGGAGATCTCCACGGATTCCGGTTCCACCTGGAGCGCTGTTTTCAGCCAGGCAGGCACAGGCGGTGCTGGAGAGCTAGCTTTTCAGTCGCGAAACGTCGATCTGGCTGCCTTTGCGGGGAAAGACATCCGGCTTCGCTTTAACTACAGCTTCTTCAGCGGCGGCCTTTTCAACCAGACGGACGATGGTGTCGGTTGGTACATCGACGCGATCACCTTTGCCAACCTGGTGAACCTTGATGGTGCGACGACCACCACACTCGTGGACAACGGGCTTTTCCCCTTCACCCCGCTTGTGACGGGCGATTTTTTGCTGGCTGTGTCACCCATCATTTCTGGGCGGGACTTCGGCTTTGGTCCGACAAAGGCAGTCACCGTGACTGCCTCGCCACCGAGCCTCGCCGAGATCACCGTCGAGCTGACGGGCGGAGCG
>JBIKIA010000051.1:0-14782 GCA_044361885.1 Prosthecobacter sp.
ATTGCCTGCGGCCAAAGCCTGTTGTTGGGCCAGGGAAGAGGCCGCCAGCCAGCCAAAGCCACACCCGGATGTCTGGAGAAAGGAACGACGCGAAGGAAACATGGGCGCTAGTACGAGAGAGGCAGAGGAATTGTTTCTCGTCCCGGTTGAATGTGAGGCATTGATCACTTTAGGCTCGTCTTCTTCGATCACGTTTTCTAGCCTCAGCACGCCAGACAAGGCATCGCTTATGAAATACAACCTCATTCTGCTGATCATCCTCGGCTTGCTCACACCAGCCATGGCCGCCGAAAAGACGGCGAAACCCTCCGGCAGAGCTCAGGTGGCGGCCAAAACACTGACGCCTGCCGAGCGGACGAGGCTGCTCAGCATCCTGAATGAAGGCGATGACCAAGCCCTCCAGTCTCTGCCCGGCATCGGGGCCACGCGCGCCGTCGCGATCAAGAAAGCCCGGCCCCTCACCGACCCCGTCGCTCTGGTAAAAGTCGAAGGCATTGGTGACTCGACACTCGTGGACATCGTCGCCCATGCCAAAGCTGGCTTCCCAGAGGCTAAAAAGGAAGAAGCGGAAGTGCCCCAAGCCCCAGCCAGGAAGCCTGCCCCCGCAAAGTCCGGGTCAGCCTCCAAGAGGCCCGAGTGAAGTGGTTTCGAAAGCTCTGGCGATGACGCATGGAAGTCTCGCAGCGTTCCATACCTTACCCTTGAAATGAAATGCTACGACTTGGCCCGCCAGGCCAGCAGCCCGAAAAGCCCGAACCCAAAGGCATTCAGGGAACCGTGGATGGCCCACATCTGCGGCATCGGCAGAGCGAGCGCGGGGAAGAGATAGCGAAGCCCGAAGCCGAGCGCGAGCAGCATGGCCACGAGCAAGGACATGCCGGAGATGACAAAGGCTAAGCGCGGCCAGCCAGACGCCGCGCCTGCAAATCCAAGCCGCACCTGACTGATGGCCACGCCGAGGGCTCCGAGCACGAGGAGTGTGACGCCCAGCGGCTCCACCCACGGCAGCCGGCCAAAGTGCGTGCAGGTGATACCCGCCGCCACCAGCGGCACCCCGGCCAGCACCGCGACGCAGGACCACGAAGTCCACCGCCCCGGCCTCTCGCGTGCGATCAGCCCGGCGATCAGCGGCAGCGTGAATCCGGCATGATGAAAGTGCGCCGCCGTGAGCAGAACGATCAAGGCATCAAACCCAAACGGCATCCAACCCGCACAAAACGCCACCAGCCATGCCGCACCCACCGCAGGGAAAGTGGCGGCAGCCAGCAGGCAGAGATCGGCGGGGGCCAGTGACCGATGTCGGTTCCATCGCCAGAGCGCCTGCATAGCGAGGATGGAGCGCAGCACCAGCCAGGGCGCTGAATACAGGGCGGCATTCAGGCTGGGCGTCTGCATCAGAGCCAAGATCAGAAAGAGCAGGACAATGAAAAGCGTGGCCTGCCGCTCCGGCAGCACACCTCGGGCGACCAGCAGCGCCTCACCCAGCGGCATGAGGCAAATGACCGCAAAGGTCAGTAGCACATACACCCAGCCATGATCGTAGCGGTTCGCCCCCCACATCAGGCAGGCCAGCAACCACAAGCTCACATTCCCGAGGACGCGGAAAGTACGCCGGAGTTCGGCAGGTGAATCCGTGCGCAGAGTCATGAGCAGATCTCCTTCATGCGTCGTTGGGAGTCACGGACAAAGCGGCACTGCCACCAGCGGGCGAGCGGGAAGCCGGCCCAGGCCATCCAGTGTCGCGGCCTGGAAAAAGCCCGGATCACATACCACACGCTGCCGTCCGCCTGCTGCTCGATGGCGAACATCTCCTCCCCGCACTCCGCGTGCTCCGGCAGCGTACCATAGACAAAGCCATGCGTGCAGGCCGAGTCACAGCGGCGCAGCACACGGCAGGGATTCACCCACCACAGCCCGCAGATCCGCACCTGCATGGCCACGATGTCTCCTGCCATCGGGTGTTGATCACGAAGCCTGCGCACCTCAGCCCAGGCGGGAAACATCCGCCAGCCATCCAGCGCATGGCAGGCCGTCGAAAACGTCTCCGTGCCGCGCCCCAGGCAGACGCGGTGCTCATCCACGATGAATCCCCGCTCCGGCGGCGACTCCACCCCGCCACAGTGCGAGTAGCTCAGCGGCGTCACCCGCCAGGATTCCAGGAGCTGGCCGAGGTCTTCGCGGCTGGGTGGGGTGAGACTGATCATGCGGGTGACTATTTCCTCCCTTTGGCGCGGCTCCAAACAACTTTCCCCTCAAAAACGCCCCGCCAGCTTTCACAGGTTTCGCCTCTTGCCGCTCGCTCCAAAAGCTCCGCAAAAAATCCCCTCGCGGTCTGGAAAGCCGTCCTCGCTATTTGCAGCCTGCCCCCATCCCTGGGGCAAAGCCATCTTTCCTTGGGGCAAGGTCATCTCAGCACGCGCTAAGGTCGTCTCAGCACGTGCTAAGGTCGTCTCAGCACGCGCTAAGGTCATCTCTGCACGTGCAAAGGTCATCTCTGCACGTGCAAAGGTCGTGTTTGCACATGCAAAGGTCGTGTTTGCACGTGCAAAGGTCGTCTTAGCGCGTGCCAAGTTCGCTTTAGCACGAACTCCCCTTTCCCGTCAGAACCGAGTCTCGTGCCTTGATAATGAAGGGGTTGCGTAGACTTGGCCCAGAACTGCCCAGCCGAAAGCATCCGCCCCAGCCCCCGCCAGCGCTCCTCAAGCCCCGCCCAGAGGCTTTGGAATACTCACCCTTGGATTTTACCCGCCAAAGGTGGAGACAATCCACATTTTGATCGCCGCACTCCAACCTCGCATTGTAAAAGGACCCCCAAGGAAGTCGTCGCCCGACCCAGCACTCGGGATAGTAGCTGTTGTACAACCCCGATGCGGATCTCCCGCCGCCCGCCTCGCTCGTTCACCACAAAATCCCCTCGCGGGCTGGAAAGCTTTTCGTCCTGCATTACAGGTGCGGCCCTTTTTCTCCCTTCATGTCAGACCCTCTCTACGTCATCGGCCACAGGAATCCGGACACGGATGCCATCTGCGCGGCCATCGGTTATGCGGCTTATCTCCGTCAGGTGCGGGGGGGCGAGATCGTCGCGGCCTGCTGCGGGGAGATCAATGCGCGCACGAACTGGGTGCTGAAGCTGGCCGGGGCGGAGGCTCCGAAGCTCCTGCTCGATGTCCGGCCCACGGCGGGCATCGTCTGCCGGAAGGATGTGCTGACGGCGACGCCGAACGAGACCTTCCTTTCCGTTTACCGGAAGATGATGGAGCACAGCTTCCGCTCCATCCCGGTCGTGGATGCCGACCGGAAGCTACTCGGGATGCCCACGATTCAGGAAATGGCGCAGCTCTTCCTCCCCAGCGGTGCCACGCATGGCGCGGCGAACCGCGAGGTGAGCACCAGCATCCGAAACATGGTCGCCGCGCTGGATGGGAAGCTCATCGGAGCCACGGACCATGCCGACACGGTGGAGGAGATGGTGCTCGTCGTGGCGGCCTCCAGCGTGGAGACCACTCGGGACCGCGCCCGCCATTTCCCGGCGAACAAGCTCGTCCTCGTCACGGGCGACCGGCCCGACGTACATGCCCTGGCCATGGATCTGGGCGTGCGCTGCCTCGTGGTCACGGGCGGATTCATGCCCTGGGAAAGTCTGCTGACCCAGGCACAAACCAAAGGCGTCAGCATCATCTGCGCCCCGCAGGACACCGCCAGTGCCTCCCAGCTCATCCGCTTCTCCCGCCCCATCGCCGAGGCGCTGATCCACGACTACCTCTCCTTTACCACGCGCACCCCTTTGCGGGAGATCATCCATGCCGTGCAGGACTCCCACCAGCCGCTCTTTCCCGTGATCGATGAGGAGACGGGTCGCCTGGAGGGTGTCTTTTCCAAATCCGACCTCGTCGAGGTGCCGCGCACGAAGCTCGTGCTCGTGGACCACAACGAATTTTCCCAGGCCGTGGCCGGAGCCGATGAGGCGGAGATCGTCGAAGTGATCGACCACCACCGCCTCAGCGGCAATCTGCGGACGAAGGAGCCCGTGCGCTTCATCAACGAACCCGTGGGCAGCACCAGCACCATCGTCGGGATCATGTTCCGCATGAGAGGGCTGACGCCGGACAAAGCCACTGCCATCTGCCTCTGCGCCGGACTGATCTCCGACACTCTCCACCTCACCAGCCCGACCACCACGGAGACGGACCGCGAGGTCCTCGAATGGCTCTCCAAAGTCGCTGGAGTGGATGCCGGGCAGTTCGTGAAGGACTTCTTCGCCGCCGGCTCCCTGCTGCGCGAGGCCACCCCAGCCCGCGCCATCGAGGGCGACCGCAAGGTCTTCGAGGAGAACGGCTGGCGCATCAGCATCAGTCAGATCGAGGAGATGGGTCTGGAAGAGTTCTGGAAAAAGCAGGCCGAGCTGCACGCCGCACTCACCGCCCTCTGCGCCGCGCACAGCCTGCACTTCGCCTGCCTCATGGTCACGGACATCACCGCGCACTACAGCGTGCTTTTGATCGCCGGAGACAAACGCGTGGCGGGTGCCATCGACTACCACGAGCGCAGCCCGCAGGTCTATGAGATGCCCGGCGTCGTCAGCCGAAAGAAGCAGCTCTTCCCGTATCTGAGCAATCTGGTCAGCAAGCTGACGCCTCCGTGAGGGGGGAGCGCCATCCGCTACTCCCGCATCCCTTGGTCTCAGGCCAGCGTATCAGCCAAGCCTTCCTTGGCATTTTTCAGTCCGCAGCTCGCAAATGGCATGGCAAGGTTTGACGCATGGCTTCCCGCCCGTCACGCTGAGGGCGAAGCTATGAACACAAAACTATCCCGCAGCTTTGCGCTGCTCTCATTGTTAGTGTCAGGTGCCGTCCAGGCCGCCGCGCCTGCGAACGACACTTTTGAAAAAGCCACCGTTCTCACTGGGCGCACCCCCATCCTGCTGGCGCAAACCGGTGCCAGCGCCACGGCCAATGCGCTCGATCCCTTCGTGGGCACCGTGGCCACCAAGCCGGTGCGCAGCGTCTGGTATCGGTTCGATGCGCCGATCACAGCCACCGGCGTGCGGCTGCTGGTGACAGACAACTCTGGCGGTCTGAAGGTCGGCGTCTTCCAGCTCATGGACCCCGATGGCAGCTCGGACTCGCTGACATCCCTGGCACAGGGGACCAGTCCCGGCCCTGCCACCACCAGCACGCTGACCTTCAACATCACCCGCAGTCAGCGCTACTACATTTGTGTGGATGCCGTCGGAGCCTTCTCTCTCACCCTGAAGATCCAAGGCCAGACCAACGATTACTTTGATGACGCCACCGTGCTTGCCGGGAACTCCGCCACCGTCACCGGCAGCAACGACAATGCCAGCAACGACGGCGACCTCCCCGCCAGCATCCCCAACACCACCTTGCAGGCGGGCGTGTGGTTCACCTGGACACCCAGCTTCAGCGGTGCCGCCGTCATTGATACCAACTTCAGCGAGTATCAACTCGGCGCGGTGCATGACACCATCCTTGCGGTCTATACCGGCACCACCCTGGCCAACCTCGTGCTGGTGGGCGGCAATGACGACGGCGGCTTTAGTACTAACAGCAAGGTCAGCTTCACCGCCGCCGCCGGCACTGCCTACAAGATATGGCTGGGAACGTTTCAAAGCAACAAACGTGGCAGTTTCAAACTCAGCTACTACCCTGCGACCAGCCCCGGCGAATTCTACCTCGTGGCACCCGTGAACGTCAGCGAGAGCCAGGGCAGCGCCACCGTCAGCGTGCGGAGGCTCCGTGCTGGCATCGCGGCGAACGTCACCCTTGCCGCTGGCGTGCCTAGCAGCGGCACCGCTGCGACTGCGGGAGTGGACTACACCGCTCTCTCCACCACCTTGACCTTCGGTGCCGGAACTGAGGAAGTAAGTAGCGCCAGCGTGCCCATCCTCGTGGATGATCTCACCGAGGGCACAGAGCGCTTCGGCCTCGCGCTCAGCGCCCCCACCGCCGGTGCCGTGCTCGGCAGCCCGACCACGGTTGACGTGAATATCCTCGACCAGAGCGGCACAGCAGCCCCGTCGTTCCTTACTGGTAACATGAGCGTGCGTGAGAACGACGGCAGAATCACCGTGCCGATCCAGCGTAACAGCGGACTGGGTGGGGCTGTCCGCGTCGTTATCACTGCCGGCCAGGAATCAGATGGAGCCAAGCTGGGAGTGGATTACAACCTCCCCTCCGGCACCAGCTTTGACATGGCACCCTTCCAAACTCGTCTGGACATCCCCGTGGAAATTCTCAACGACGGTGTCTATCGCGGGCAGCGCGACTTCGTCCTGCGCCTGTCCAGTGGCACGCCGGGGGTCAGCTATGGAGGCTCGGACATCACGTTCCTTTTGGTGGACATCGAGGACGATGACCTCCTCGTCCCCGTGCCAGGCCGGGCCTCAGCCTTCTATGACAACGGTGGCATCGCTGGCACCATTGACTTCACCGTCTCCGCCACCGGATCTGTGACGGGCAAGGTCGCCATGGCGCGCGGTGTGTTCTCCTTCACCGGCGTGCTGAATGCCGCCGGCTACCTCGTCGCCCAGCTCGGCCCGGCGACAGGTCCCCTGCGCACGATCCAGATTCAGTTGTATAGCACCACCTACAAATTCTACCTCGTCACCCTGAATGATGGCGATCTCGGTAGCTCCATCACCAGCGCCGCCACTGTCACCAATTTCACCAAGCTCTCGCCTTGTCCGGTGGCCGGCAAGTACACCTTTGTGGATGACGGCATTGTCGGAGTGCCGCAGCAGGCGGCGGGCCTCATCACCGTCAGCCCCCTGGGCAGCGCCACACTCAGCGGCAAGCTCTTTGATGGCACTGCCCTGCTCGCCAACGGCACCGTCGATCCGAGCGATTACCTCACCGTGGGTGCCTCGCTCTATGCTGGCAAAGGCCGGGCATTGTTGGGCACCTACCTCCTCGCCGCTGGTGGGGTGGTCACCACCGGTGTTTCCTTCAAACTGCTCCGCCCAGGCCGCGCCAATCAGACGGTAGAATTGCCCGCCATCGACAGCAGCACGGCTGGCCGCGTGGCCAAGTATGTGCCGCCGCCCGCGAACACCCGCCTCCTCACTGTCTGGTCTGCGGGCACCGGCAATGCAGACCTCACCGGCGGAGGCTTCGCCGCTCTCACCACCAAGGCGCTGACCATCAGCACGGCCAACAAAGTCACCGTCACCCCTCTGCTGCCTGAGAAGCTCGCGCTCACCCTCACGCCCGCCACCGGCATGTTCACAGGCACCGTCCTCCCTACCGGAGCCACAACACCGAAGGCCATCTACGGCTTCCTGGTGCAAAGCGGAGTCAGTTCCGTGGGACGCGGCTTCTTCCTCAACGGCATCACGCCTGGCCGAGTGGTGCTGCGCGGACCCTAAGCCTTCGCGTTACAGTAAGTATCGTCGAACCGGCAGTCACCTCGTGTGGCTGCCGGTTCGTGATTTTGGGCAAGGCGATGGAGACGGCTGCTGCCCTCAGGCCAGCACTTCCGCCAAGGTGCGCTCGATCCGGCGCAGCGTGCTGTCTTTACCGACGAGGTGGGCGATGGTGGTGACGCCGGGTCCGCGTGACTGTCCGCTGAGGGCGGCGCGAAGCAGGGGCATGAGGGCACCGGGCTTGACGCTGTTGGCTTTTGCGGCTTCATCGACGCCGCTCTGCACGCTGGCTTCGGTCCATTCGGTGAGGGCTGCGAAGGCGGTGGCGGCGGCGCGGAGGAGGGCGGCGTTTTCGGGCTTGGACTTGAGTTTCTCGGCGACGTCGGCCTCGAAGGGGTAGTCCTCGCGGAAGAAGTAATGCACCCAGGCAGGGATCTCGGTGAGGAGGCTGACTTTTTCCTTCACGCTGAAGACGGCGGCGGTGGCGGCGGCTTCGTCGGTGATGGCGTAACCTTTGGCGTCTATGAAGGGACGTGCGGCGGCGAAGAGGGCCTCGGGGCTGAGGGCGCGGAGATACTGCGCGTTAAACCACTGGCACTTGTGCAGGTCGAACTTGGCATTGCCGCTGTGGATCTCGGCGGGGTCGAAGAGGGGGACGAGTTCGTCGCGGCTGAGCACTTCCTTTTCCGCACGCGGGGTCCAGCCGAGGGTGCAGAGGTAATTGAAGACGGCGTCGGGGAGGAAGCCTTCGTTCATGTAGCTGTGCTCGATGGCGCTGCCGGCATCGCGCTTGCTCATCTTGCTGCCATCGGGATTTAGAATGAGGGGGATGTGGGCGTAGAGGGGCGCGGTGGCTCCGAAGGCGTGGAAGAGGTCGATGTGCTTCCAAGTGTTGGAGAGATGGTCCTCGCCTCGGAAGACGTGGGTCATCTTCATCTCGATGTCATCGACGACGTTGACGAAGTGGAAGATGTAGCTGCCATCCGGACGGCGGATAGTCATGTCCGGCTCTTCGGTGGGGGCAAAGGTGACATCGCCACAGACGAGGTCATGAACGGTGATGGCGGTGCGGCTGAATTTGAAACGTACGGCGCCGCCATCCTCCGTGTACACGCGGCCAGCGGCTTCGAGCTTGGCGAGGTAGGCGTCGTAGATGTCTTTGCGCTGGCTTTGGTAATAGGGACCGCAGTTGCCCCCGGCATCGGGGCCTTCATCCCAGTCGAGCCCGAGCCAGCGGAGGCCTTTGACGATGCCTTCGGAGGCCTGGGCGGTGTTGCGCGCGCCATCGGTATCTTCCACGCGGAGGATGAAGGTGCCGCCAGTCTTGCGGGCGAAGAGCCAGTTGAAAAGAGCCGTGCGGGCACCCCCGACATGGAGGTCACCGGTGGGGGAGGGGGCGAAACGGACGCGGGTCATTGGAATAAGACTGTGAGAGGGGGAGACGCGGAGACTGAGAACTGGGGCGCGGAGGTTAGAGGGGCAATGTGGAAATGCCAGTGCCACCACGGAATTCATTCCATCTCCAGCCGTGGTCTTGAAGAGGCCAGAGGGAATGAAGTGGGTGCTGTCTGTGGGCGAACTGCTGCGGAATGAATTCCGCGCTCCCGTTTACTTCGCGAAGGCCTTGTCCTTGGCATTGCCGCCACTGACAAGGTAGGCCACGAGGTCGAGGAGTTCGTCTTGGTTCAGGGCGTTGATCATGCCGGGGGGCATCATGGAGATCTTGCGGGTCTCCTTCTTCGCGATGTCTCCCTCGTTGATGGCCATCTGATCGTTAGGCGCGAAGGGATTGGTCATGACGAAGACCTTGCCGTTCTCTTCGACGACGATGCGGCCGAGGATGGTGCTGCCGTCTTTTTTGGTGATCTGGTGGCTGTCGTATTGGTCGGAGATGACCTTGCTCGGATCGACGATGTTTTCCATGAGGTCGCGCAGGGTGTAGCGGTTGCCTGCGCCGGTGAGGTCGGGGCCGATGCTGCCGCCGTCGCCATTGAAGCGGTGGCAGGTGGCGCACATGGTGCTGCGATACATGGCCTCGCCATTGGCGAAGTCGCGACCTTTGAGCCCGCCGCTGGTGAGGGCGACGACTTCATCGACGCTCCAGTTTTTGCCGGGGCCTTTCGGGGCGACGTAGTTGGGGATGTTCACGCTCTCGGTCTTGGTGCCGAGCGCTTCGAGCTCGGCGAGTTCCGCCTGGGGCACAAAGGTGGCCATGGCGTCTTTGCGGATGTTTTCGATGAAGCCTTTGAAGCTGTTGCCGCCCTTCCAGGTGCGGGCGCGGGTGAACCAGGAGAAGAAGGTCTTGCGGCTGTCGGGCGTCCAGCCGGCGGTGGCATTGCGCAGAGCGAACATATAGCTGATCTGCTGGGCATTCGGGCGGCTACCGGCGGCGGCGCGGGCGGCATTGGCGTAGCCATCATTGCGGCTCAGGACAGCGTCGGTGGCGACTTCCTGGAAGTCATCCTTGGCCGTGGCCATGAGGCCGAGGGTCTGGGACACGACCTTGGTGGAATCAATGGCGACGAGGATCTGGCAGAGCTCGCGGTTGATCATGGCGTCCTCGGTGGGATACACGGCATTGAGCTTCTCGGCGATGGCAGCGCAGACCTCAGCGTCGGGTTTGCCAAGGCGGATGAGGATGAGTTGAAGCGCACGCAGGGAGGCGAGGGACTGGGCGGTGTTAAGCTGCTGGCCTTCGAGACGGGTGAGGGCTTTGAGCATGGCGTTTTGCAGCTCGATGTTCTCAGGGGCGACCTTGCCGATGGGTTCGCTGGAGGTTCCAGTGGGCTTGGCGGCAGGTTTGCCACCTTCATAGGTGCCTTTGGCTCCGCTGACGCGGGCGAGGGCGATGAGGCCTTCGATCAAAGCGACGGGATGGGTTTCGCTAAGCGCCTTGTCTTTCCAGACATCGACGGGCAGGCGCTCGATGGCGACACGGGCGGCATAACGGACATTGCGGTCGCTATGGCTGAGGTAAGGCCAGGCGGTGGCGAGCGCTTTCTGGGCATCGGCTCCGTCCTGATGAAGCTGCTCGATGGCGGCTCTCATGCGGAACTCTTCATCGAGCGGCACCGCCTCGGCAGGTGCGGTGGATTCATCGCCTGCATAGGTCACGCGATAGACGCCCGACTGGGTCTTGCGACCACCAACGGCGAAGTACATCGCGCCGTCCTGCGGATGGATGATGACATCGGTCAGCGGCAGGGGTTTGCCGAAGACGAACTCTTCCTTCTCGGCGATGTAGCTCGCGCCTTTCGGCTGAAGGTGCACGGCCCACATGGTGCCGTAGGTCCAGTCATTGATGAAGATGGCGCGCTGATACTTGGCGGGGAATTTGGCACCTTTGCCACTGACGACGCCCGTGGGGCTGCCGGGGCCGATGTCGAGCGTGGTGGGCAGGCTGTCGGGGTAATAGTTCGGCCATTTACCGCTGCCGCTGCGCCAGCCGTAGTCGGCACCGCTGACGCAATGATTCACACGCGTGGGGCGATACCAGGGGCTGCCGATGTCCCACTCCATGTCGGCGTCATAGGTGAAAAGCTCGCCGCCGAGGTCGAAGCAGATGTCGAACTCATTGCGGAAGCCGTAGCAGAAGAGTTCCATGTCGCTGCCGTCTGGGTTCATACTGCAAACATAACCGCCGGGGGCGAGCAGGCCGCGCGCGTGGCCATTCGCATCCCAGAGACGTGGGACGATGTGATCTTCATTCCAGATCTTGGCAGCGCGGCTTTTCTCCAGGCCTTCGGGCAGCTTCGTGTGGTTGCCGCAGTTGAAGTAGATGCGCTTGCCGTTCGGGCTGACGATCATGCTGTGCAGGCCGTGCTCGCCGCCGCCTGCCATGGTGTGGAGCTTGGTGGTCTTGTCGTATTGGTCGTCGCCATTCGTGTCCTTGAGGCGGTAGAGGCCGTTGTCCTTGCCGTTCTCGTTCACCATGACGTAGAGGCTGTCGAAGGCATAGAGCAGGCCGTGGGCCTTGCCCATTTCGATGGCGAGCTTCTCGGGCTTGAGCTGCTCCGTTTTGCCCAAAGCGGGCACGGTCATGCGGTAGATGCTGCCGTATTGGTCACAGGCGATGAGGCGGCCTTTGTGATCGACGGTGAGGGCCACCCAGGAGCCTTCCTGGTCCTTCGGCACGTTGTAGAGCTTCTCCACCTTGAAACCTTTGGCGACGCCGACTTCCTCGGCAGGGATGGTTTCCGCAGGGCCGCTGTTACGACCGCCGCTGGCGGGTTTGCCATCGAGCGCGAGTCCCCAGGGGCCTTTGCCATAGCTTTCGATCACGAGGGCGGGCTTCCACTCCTGCGTGCCGGTCTTCGCGGCCTCCCACTTCTCACTCGTCTCCACGAGCACCTTCTCCGTGCCATTCGCCAGCTTGATCTTCAGTCGTGCCACCAGTGCCGCGACACCGCCCTGATTGCGTGCGTTGACGATGAGTTCATTGGCTTCGCCGGGCTTCATGGCCTTGCTGATGTCCACCTTGCTGGCTTCCTGCCAGTCAGGATTGGTGAGCACCTTCTTGCCGTTGAGGATCGCATCCGCGCCGTTGTCGCAGGTCAGTTCCAGCGTGGCGCTGTGCGCATTGCCGGGGATTTCGAACTTGTGGCGGAAGGTGACCGCCTTGTCCTTGTTGCCGTCTTTGGAGAGCCAGATCCACTGCGGGGCAGCAGAGAGGCTGGTGACGAGGATGAGCGAGGCAAGAAGTGTGGTCAGGCGCATGGCAGAGATAAAATGGGCCTGCCAGTACGTCTCCCGGCCACGAAGCTAGCAAGAAATCATTGGTGGTGATGGGCAGAAAAAAGCGGAGCACCCGCTGGGGATGCTCCGCTGTGTGATCGAGTGGCGTGTCGCTTACTTTGCTCCGAGCGGGGCCGTGGCGGCTCCAGCGGGGACTTTGCCAGCGGGGACGATCTTCCAGACGGCTCCGCGCTCGCTGGTATAGGGATCGACGGGCCCGCCGTAGTTCGCGGTGGCGTGGGTGAGGTAAATGCTGCCGTCAGGGCCGATGCCGCTGCCGGTCGGGCGGATGCCGTCGGCGAGGTCGAGCATCTCCTGCATCTGCCATTTGCCGCCGTCCTGCTTCATGCCCCAGACTTTGCCGCTGCCCCAGTCGGCGCAGAAATAGACGCCATCGAGTTCGGGGAACTCTTTGCCGCGATAGACGCCGAGGTTGATGACGCAGATGCCTTGATTGACATGGCTGTATTCACCGATGGGCGGCACGCCGACCTTCGGAAAGTTCTCTGGGTCAGCCGATGTTTCGGTGCCGTCTGCGTTCTTCTTGAGGATCATGGGGAAGGGGTGGCTGCCGCACATGAACTTCCACCCGTAATTCTCGCCGCCTTTGCTGCTGGCGGGCTGGAAGTCGATCTCTTCCCAGTGGTTCTGGCCGATGTCTGCGATGTACATGTCACCAGTCTTCGAGTCGAAGCTGAAGGTCCATGGATTGCGCAGACCGTAGGCCCAGATCTCGGGCTTGGCCTTCGGATGCACTTTGGAGAAGGCCTCCTCGCTGACGCCGAAGAGGGTCATCTGCTGCAGCGGGGTGATGAAGGGGTTGTCCTTCGGGATGTCGTAGGCGCGGTCGCCGGAGGATTTGTTCACGTCGATGCGGAGCATCTTGCCGAGCAGGGTGTGGAGGTCCTGGCCTGCATTGATCACGTCACCTTCCCAGCCGCCGTCACCGACGCCGATGTAAAGATAACCATCAGGGCCGAAAGCGATCTGACCGCCGTGGTGGTTGCAATACGGGAAGTCGATCTGCATGAGAATCTTCACGCTTTCAGGATCGAGCTTGTCAGGGTTGGCCTTATCGACGGTGTATTCGGCGATCATGGTGGCGCCGTTGAACCAGAGGTCGGCATAGGCGATGTAAACCTTGCCGTTCTTGGTGAAATCAGGATGGAAGGCCATGCTGTACATGCCCAGCTCCAGGAAGGAGGAGATGGTCTTGTCCTTGAGGTCGAGGAAGGGGCGCTTGGTCTTCTTGCCATTCTTGATGATCTGGATCACGCCGGGGCGCTCAATGACAAAGACGCGGCCGGTGCCGTCGTTCGGCGCGGCGACGCTGACGGGATCGACGAGGTCATCGGCGACTTTGACGAGGCTGATGGCGACATTGCCGGGGAGCTTGCCGCCGGGTTGGGCGACTTTGTCATCGGCACGGAGAGCCGCGCCGGAAAGCAGCGCGGTGAGCGTGAGGAGGCTGAGGGTCAGTTTCATGGTTGGGTAGGTGGGAATCGTCTTTTTGAAAAAAGAAGCCGCAGGCTAGCGAGCCTGCGGCCTGGATGACAAGCCTGAAGTGATTTACTTGGTGGAGCCTTCGGCGGCCTTGCCGTCGGGGCCGAGCTTGCCGGTGGTCCAAAGCAGGGCGCGGGTGATGAGCTTCATGTAGCGCTCGTCCTGCACGGTGGCGGTGTTGTGGCCGATGGTGGTGCTGAAAATGCGGGTCTTGTTCGGACCGAATTCATTGGTCCACGCGACGACGGCATTGGCTTCAGTGGGCTTGGCGTCAGGATTGGGCTTCTCACCTTTCTTCACCTTGGGCATGGCCATCTGTTTGCCGCTGGCGAGCGGGGTGGCACCGAGAATCTGAATGTTGTTGTACAGCTCTTCTTTGATCGTGGTCCAGTTTTCCAAGCCCTGGGTGATGGGGTGGTCTTTGGCGGTGAAGGTGATCTCGATTGGCTCCTGCGGGCCATGGCCGGTGGACTGGAGGCCGAGCATTTCATACCAGCCGGCATTGTCGGCACCGGGCTTCACGGCTTCGCGGAAATTGCCCCAGCGATAGCTGTGCATGGCGCAGTGGAGGTTCACGGCAGGGACACCAGCCTTGTGAGCATTGAGAATGTTTGAGACGTAGGCCGGGTCGGTGACATCCGCGGAGCATTCGTCGTGGATGATGACATCGAAGTCCTTGGCCCAGTCCTTGGATTTGTAGATCTCAAAGGTGGCCTTGGTGCTCTTGTCGGGATTGTAGGCCACATCGACGACGGCGTTCAATCGGGCTTCGATGCCTTCTTTGAGAGACATTGTCTGCTTGTCATACTCATGGCAGCAGCCCCCGGCGACGAGGAGCACGCGGAGAGGCTTGGGTGCATTGTCAGCAGCCTGGACAAAATAAACAGCGGCACTGGCCAGCAGGACGAGAGGAAGGAGGGCTTTTTTCATGGGGACGGGGTTGGATTACCGGGGAGGGAACGCTGCGTCGAGCGCAAACTTCCAAGCACTCGCGGCAATTCCCCGGCACGCTTCAAAGTCGCGTGGACCAAAGCAGGAGGACACCCTGAACTGTCCTTCGACCATGAGCTTTCATTTGCGCCGACGATCACGGCTTGAGGAGTTGGTCCAGCACAGCCACCATCTCCAGCTTCCACCCACCCTTCGGCCCCGACTCGGCGGGGT
>JBIKIA010000421.1:0-4555 GCA_044361885.1 Prosthecobacter sp.
CACCGAGAAATGGGACGCCACGCAGAACGTTGCCTATCGCGTGCGGCATGGCGATAAGGCGATGTTTGAGGGACTGATCCGGCGTGATCCCATCGACAAAAATGAGATCGTGATCGCCAACATGTCCTGCAATTCCAGCCGCACTGGCGGACTGCGACCAGAGATAGTTGAGCATCTGCGGGCGCAAGACCCCGACCTGCTGTTCTTCGCCGGTGATCAGACCTATCGGCACACCGAACACACCGCAGGCTGGGTCGAGTTCGGGCTTCAGTTCCGCGATGTCATGCGCGACCGTCCGACGATCTGCATCCCCGATGATCACGACGTGGGCCAGCCGAATCTCTGGGGTGAAAACGGCAAGCAATGTCTCCGTGAAGACGGCACCGATGGAGGTTTCTTGTATCCCCCGGAGTATGTAAACCAAGTGCAACGCCAGCAGGCCTGGAATCTGCCCGATCCGGTCGATCCAGCACCCGTCGAGCGCGGTATCACGGTCTATTTCACTCGCCTGCGAGTCGGCGGCGTGGACTTCGCCATTCTCGAAGATCGCAAGTTCAAGTCCGGCCCGTTCGGCAAGATTCCCGTGATGGGGCCGCGCCCGGATCACATCAACGACCCCGCCTACGACCCGAAGGCCGTCGATCTTCCAGGCCTGCAATTGCTCGGAGATCGCCAGGAGAAATTCCTGCACGACTGGGCGCAGGACTGGACCGGCAGCGAGATGAAAGCCGTGCTCTCCGCGACCTCCTTTTGCGGTGCCGTGCACATGCATGGCAAAGCCGACAACCGGCTGCTCGCCGACCTCGACTGCAATGGTTGGCCGCAAACTCCACGCAACCGAGCGCTCGAAGAAATCCGCCGCGCCTGGGCCGTGCATCTTTGCGGCGATCAACACCTCGCCGTCGTCACCAAGCAAGGCATTACCGATCACGGCGATGGTCCCTATTCCTTCACCAGTCCCGCCTTGGTGAACACGACCTATGGCCGCTGGTGGCATCCGCTCGATGAAAAGCCCGGCCCCAATCCCGTGCCAAACAGCCCGCTGCCATGGACCGGCGATTTCAAAGATGGTCTCGGCAACAAGCTCTCGATGATGGCCTATGCGAATCCGCCCGATATCAACGACGAACACCAGCGTGCCGACGGCTACGGCATCGCCCGCTTCGACAAGAAAACCCGCCAGATCACCTTCGAATGCTGGCCTCGCTTCTTCGAGGGCGAAAAAGCCCAGTTCCCCGGCTGGCCCATCACCGTCGCCATGGAAGACAACGATGGCCGCAAAGTCCACGTCGAACTCCCCGAGGTGAAACTCGATGGCGTAACCAAGCCCGTCGTCCAAGTCATCGCCGAGTCCACGGGTGAGATCCTCTACACCGTGCGCTCGCAAACCGAGTCCTTCAAACCCCGCGTCTATGCTCCGGGTAAATACACCATCAAAGCCGGCAAAGACAAACCGGACACCGTGGTGAGCAGCGGCCTTGAGGTCATGTGATTTCAGGCCGCTGACTGATGTGACCTATTCTTCCAACAATCTAACTAACTACGACTCATGAAAACAATACTCTTCCTCGCCACTCTCTCGCTGTCGTCAGCAGCGTTCGCCCAAACGAGCCCAAACAAACCTGACCAACCCATCAAGCCTTACAATGTCTTGTTCATCGCCGTTGACGACCTGAACGACTGGATCGGCTGTTTCGGCGGCAACTCGCAGGCGATCACGCCCAACCTTGACCGGCTGGCCAAAGAGCAGGCCATGGTAATGAACAAGGCCTATTGCGCGTCCACGGTCTGCTGCCCGAGCCGCTCGGCGATCCTGACCGGCAAACGCCCCTCCACGACGGGCATTTACGGCAATACGCAAGACCTGAAAAAGGCCCCCAAAGCCAAGGATATCGTCACCCTTCCTCAATACTTCGCCAAGAACGGCTACCACACGCTTTCCACTGGAAAGATCTTCCACAAGCATCCGACGTCTGAGGGGATGGATGAGGGCCAATGGGCGTTCCAAGAGTTCGCTGAAGGCGGAGGTGGCAACAAAGGCATGCTCTGGGAGGAATCCCCTTCATCTGCTTTAGGCGAAAAAGCCGCAGAAAAGGGCCAAGAGAAAGGCCAAGAGAAAGGGGAGGAAAAGGAAGTGGCGCGCTGGGGAGCCTGCAAGTCACCGGTCGAAGAGACCAAGGATTATGTCGCCTGCCAATGGGCGGCCGATCAGCTCAAGCGCGATTTCGATGGCAAGCCTTTCTTCATGGCCCTGGGCATCTCCAAACCGCATCTGCCGTGGATTGTTCCCCAGCAGTTTTTTGACCTCTATCCACTGGAGCAGATCAAGCCTGTCGAACTCTTCCGCGATGATCTCAACGACATCGTGGACGCGAATGGAAAACGCCTGTTCAAGTCCTCGATTGGCTCGTTTGACGGGATCGACAAAGCCAACATGCACAAGCAAGCGCAACGCGCCTACCTCGCAAACATCAGCTACGTGGACCACTGCCTGGGTGTGCTGTTCGATGCATTGAAGAAAAGCCAGTATGCCGACAACACCATCCTCATGCTCTGGGGCGATCACGGCTGGCATCTGGGCGAGAAGACGAAATACGGCAAAACCGACCTCTGGGAAGAGTCTGACCGCGTGCCCTTCATGGTCCGCGTGCCCGGCATGACTCCCGCCAACGTCAAATGTGATGGCGTCGTCAACCTGCTCGATATGTATCCCACGTTGGTCGAGTTGTGCGGCCTCCCGCCCAATGCGGAGAACGAAGGACGCAGCTTTGTGCCTTTGCTGAAGGATCCGAAAATGGAGTGGAATCACCCAACCCTGACCACCTACCAGTTCAGCAACCATTCCCTCACCGATGGCCGTTACCGCTACACCTGGTATGGCGGTAAAGCGAATGGTGCCGAGGAACTCTACGACCACAGCACCGACACGCTGGAGCACAAGAATCTGGCCGCAAATCCCGAATCCAAGGAAATCATGGCCAAGTTCAAAGCACTCCTGCCTGCGCACAACGAGCCGGACTCACCCACCAACAAGGATGACAAAAAAGCCATGCGCAAAGCAGGGAAGAAAAAGGGCACCGAATAGTCAGAACGGCGGGAACTCCCTGTGAGCTACGACCGCGAACTCAAGGCCGCCATGTAAGAGTGAATGATCCTCCAGCGCGACTTCCTCCCACTTCCAGTGAGGCCAACCGAAGGGCCTGGTGCCGAGAAAGGCAAACACTAAAGTGGTTTCGGCTTTAGCCGAATCTGAACATCTCCTCCTCATGCCCACCTCTGATCCGTCTTTGAATGATTCGGCTAAAGCCGAAACCACTTTCTTTCGCCCTCTCGACGAGATCCACGTTCATTGTGGTAACCTTCCCCATTGGCGCCAAGACCTTGTAACCTACTACATCACCACGCGCTTGGCTGATTCCATGCCCCAAGAGAAGCTCCGCGAATGGCAGCAGAAGCGTGATGCCTGGCTCGCTGCCCATGGTTTGCAGAGTCACACCGATCTCCATCGTCTCGCTGAGGACTTACAGCATGAGTTCCACTCCACCTTCACCAAAGAATGGCAAGATTGGCTGGATTCAGGCTACGGCGAGTGCCAACTACGTCGTCCCGACGTGCGCGACCTATTGATGAGACGCCTCCTTACCGAGCCTTCGCTCGATGCCTGGGTTATCATGCCGAATCACCTTCATGCGTTGGTCGCGCCGCAGGACAAGCCCCTTGGAGGCGTTTTGCAGAGTTGGAAGGGAGGCAGTGCCTTCGAGATCAATCACCTGCTGGGACGTAGTGGGCCACTGTGGCAAAAGGAGCCGTATGACCACATCGTCCGCAGCGAATCGCAGTTGCAGCACTACCGCCGCTACATCGCCGAGAATCCTATCAAAGCCCACTTGAGAGAGGATGAGTATGCCGTTGGTCTTGGCAGTCGCATCTTCAAGGTGGCCTCGGCTTTAGCCGAATCGCTCAATCCATGATGCAGCTAAAGCCGCAGCCACTTTCCATGAAAACACACTCCGCCCCGGTCATTGATCGTCGTCATTTCCTTCGTGGACTTGGCGTTTCACTCGCACTTCCGGCTTTTCATAGCCTCAACGTTGGCTTTGCCGCTGCGACTCCGAAGGCTGATCCGCGACGCTTGATTTGCATCGGCAATCATCTCGGCTTCTGGCCGGGCGGATTCTTTCCGACAGCGGAAGGGCGTGACTATGCGATCAGCCAAACGCTGGCTCCGTTGCAGGAGTATCGCTCGGACTTCACTGTCTTTTCGCATCTCGATCACGGCGTTAAGGGCGGGCATGGCGCGGTGCATGCGTTTCTCTCGGGCGTGAAGAAAGAGGAGTCGCCCGGCTTTGCGGAGAAGAACATTTCACTCGATCAGGTGGCGGCCGAGCATGTCGGCGCGGCGACGCGCTATCCCTCGATCACAGCGGGGATCGGTGAAGGGACGGACATGTGCTGGAACCGCGCGGGTGTGCATCTTCCGCCGGTGAACAATCCGGCGCGTTTGTTTGAGGCGTTGTTTGTCGAGGCGACTGCGGATGAGAAAGCGTCGGAGCGC
>JBIKIA010000422.1:0-4547 GCA_044361885.1 Prosthecobacter sp.
AACGTCCTCAAGTGATTGCGACTGAAGCCCGCTGCCATGGAGAGCATGGCAATAGTGGTGCCATCACCACTTCATGGGAGAGGCCGCGTATGCCGTCGTGGGCATTGAAGCGCTAAAGGAAAAGAACTGCGCGCATGGGCGCTTATGTAAGGACGTGAAAATCTCTCTCCCCATCTTAGCACTCGTGATAGCGACATCGCTGGCGAATGCGGATGAGTTCTTCACTTCCAAAATCGAGCCGCTCCTGAAGCAGCGCTGCTTTGAGTGTCATTCGCACGAGAAGAAGATGAAGGCTGGGCTGACGCTCGATTCCAAATCGGGATGGGAGGAAGGCGGCGACTCGGGGCCGGCCATCGTCGTGGGAAAGCCGGAGGAGAGCTTGCTCATCAAGATGGTGCGCTGGTCGGATGGGGATCACCAGATGCCGCCGAAGGAAAGGCTGCCGGCGGCGGAGATCGCATTGCTGGAAGCTTGGGTGAAGCGTGGAGCGGCCGATCCGCGCGTGCTCGTAAAGACGCGACCGAATGCCACGGACTGGTGGTCACTGAAACCGCTGGTGAAACCTGCGCTTCCAGTCATCGCAGGCGCGACGGTCGAGCATCCGGTGGACCGCTTCATCCGCGCAAGGCTCGCGGAGCGGAAGCTGACAGCTTCGCCGGAAGCGGACCGGCGCACGTTAATCCGGCGGTTGTGTTTCGATCTGCATGGGCTGCCGCCGTCGTTGGCCGAGGTGGAGGCGTTTGAAAAGGACAGTGATCCGAAGGCTTACGAGCATCTGGTGGAGCGGCTGCTCGCTTCACCGCGCTATGGCGAGCGCTGGGCGCGGCACTGGCTGGATACGATTCACTTCGCCGAGACGCATGGGTGTGGACACGATTTGCCGCGGGACTATGCGTGGCGGTATCGCGACTATGTCATCGAATCGCTGAACAGCGACAAGCCGTGGCCGCGGTTCGTGCGCGAGCAACTCGCCGCCGACCGTCTCTTTCCCGAGGAGCCGCGTCTCATCGCTGCGCTCGGTTTTCTCGGCGCGGGTGTGTTTGATCACAGCGCGTATCAGACAGCACCGACGAACTTCGATTACCTCGACCGCGATGACCTGGTGACACAGACGATGGCGGCCTTCACCAGCACCACGGCGAACTGCGCACGCTGCCACGCGCACAAGTTTGACCCCATCACGCAGGAGGACTACTACGCGCTGCAGGCCGTCTTCGCGGGCATCATCGAGGGCGACATCCCTTTCGATGAGGATGCTAAAATCGCCTCACAGCGGAGACGATGGCAGTCCGTGCTTGCCGCCTGTGATTCGCAGGATAAAGCGGCGCTGCTCACCCCGGAGCATGCAAAGCTGGTGATCGGCTGGACCAAGAACCAAGGCCCGCAGGCGAAGTGGACGACGCTGAACTACGAGAGCTTCATCAGCACCGATGGCGCGACCTTGTCACGCAGCGGTGACGTGATCATCTCCAGCGGCGCAAGGCCCGACAAAGACACCTGCATCATCACGGGCTCCACTTTGTTGACGAGCATCACCGCGCTGCGGCTCGATGTCTTTGCCGACAAATCGTTACCTCAGGGCGGCCCTGGCCGTCAGGACAATGGCAACCTCACGCTGAGCGAGATTGAGGCGCAACTCTTCGAGCCTGGAACATCGCAACCGGTGAAGTTGAAGTTCGCGCAGGCATCAGCGGACTTCGATCAGGACGGCTGGACCGCTGCGCTGGCCATCGACGGTAAGCTCGACAACGGCTGGGGCATTCATCCCGCCGAGGGACAGTCGCACCAGGCCGTGTTCACCTTGGCAAAGCCGCTGAAGTTGAAAGAAGGCTCCAAGCTCACGATCTCGCTGAAGCAGTTGTCCGGCAAATCACACCTCATCGGGCGCTTGAAGCTGTCCGTCACGGATGCGCCCGCTGATCAGGCCCTGGTCATGCCTGCTGCGGTGGTAGAGGCGATGCAACTCCCCGCAGAGAAACGCAGCGAAGCCCATCAGCTGGCATTGGCAGCCTTTGCTTTGCGCCAGATCGCCAAGGCAGAACTGGCCAAGCTGCCTGCGCCAGCGCTGGTCTATGCAGCGGCGCAAAAAGCGGATGTGCTGCTCGCTGTCGGCAAAGGAACGCCAACTGTGATCGCCAAGCCCAAGGCGGTGCACCTACTGAAGCGTGGAGAGTTTGACAAACCCACCCGTGAGACCACCAGCGGGGCGCTCAGTGCTCTGACGTCACTGCCAGCGCGGTTTGCCAAGGAGCACGCGGGTGATGAGTCCGAGCGTCGCGCCGCTCTCGCCGAGTGGATCGCGGATGAAGGCAATCCGCTCACCTGGCGCAGCATTGCCAATCGTGTGTGGCACTACCATTTCGGGCGTGGCCTGTGCGACACACCGAACGACTTTGGCCGCATGGGCGGCGTGCCATCGCATCCCGAGTTACTCGACTGGCTAGCCTGCGAGCTGCGTGATCACGGCGGCTCGCTGAAGCATCTCCATCGCCTCATCGTCACCAGCTCCACCTATCGGCAAAGCAGCGAGCCACGTGAAGACGCCACCAAGCTCGACGCCGACAATCGTCTACTCTGGCGCATGAATCGCCTGCGTCTCGACGCCGATAGCTACCGCGACTTCGTGCTCGCCTCGGCGGACCGACTGGATCTCGCGATAGGCGGCCCCAGCGAGCGTCAGTTCATCACCGGCCCGCCCATCCAGCTAACGCCCACACTCGACTACACGGCCTATGATTGGGCGTCGCAGCCCAAGCACCGCCGCAGCATCTACCGCTTCGTCTGGCGCGGCGTGCCGGATCCCTTCATGGACACGCTCGACTTCCCCGACCTCGGATTGCTCGCCCCGAGCCGCAGCTTCTCCGCATCCTCGCTGCAATCCCTCGCGCTCTACAACAACGCCTTCGTCCTGCACTTCAGCAGCGAACTGGGCAAACAAATCACCACGCCCGCCGAAGCCATCCGCCGCATCCTGCTGCGCGAACCGACGGCGGATGAACTTCCCGGCTTCACCGCGTATGCGCAGAAGAACGGCCTCGCCGCGCTGTGCCGCGTGCTCATCAACAGCAACGAGTTTCTCTTTGTGAACTGAACCCATGAATCATGAAATACAGCCTTAACTTCCATCCCGTCTTTCGTCTGGCGCTAACAGCCTGCGCCGCGTCATTGATGAGCACCTCCGCCATTGCCGATGATTCGCCGCTGTGGGATTTGTCGCGAAATGATATTCCGCCCGCGCTGCGGTCGGGAGCCGTCGAGAAGGTGGATGGCGCGGTCAAGTTGCGCGACGGCGCGGCGTTCGCCGTGCCACCGGAGGCATTTCCCGACCAGGCGAACTTCACCGTGCAGGTCACCCTTTCGCTCGATGCACTGGTGCAGGATGCGATCTTCACCGCGATGCGAAAACAGAGCGAGCAGGACGACGGATTTTCCTTCCACTTCAACTACCGCGACAACCCGTATTACGCACGACAGGTCAACTCCGTGGTGAACAACATCCTGATGACCGGCGGCTCGCTGAACGGTCGTCAGGAGCCAAAGCTCGACACGCCCTACACCCTCACCATCGCAGTCCGTAAAGGACTCGCGACGTTCTACCTCGACGACATTCCGTGCAAGACATGCTTCATGGAACTCATCCCCAATCGCGAACCGATGTGGATTGGCCGCAACGCGAGCCCGAAGGCGAAGACCATGCCGGTGACGATTCGCGGGGTGAAAGTGTTCGGCCCTTCCTTCAGCTATGTCTCGAAGCGCGAGTCCAAGCCCGAGTTCCCACGCGGCGCAGTCGCGGGCAAAGGCTGGGCGCTTGATGTTCCCAAGCTCGACCACCCCGACTGGCCGAAGGTGCTCATCTACGGGGACTCCATCTCCATGGGCTACAGCGGCTCCTTCATCCCGGAGATGTTGAAGCAGAAAGTCTATGTGTTTCACTGCGTGCATTTCGTCGGCGGCGACGTGCCCGAGGCCGCGCTCACCGAGATGGCCGCGCGCTACAAGTTCGACGCGGTCGTCTTCAACAACGGCCTCCACTCCCTGAGTTGGACGCCCGACGAAGTCTCCGATGCCGTCGTTCTGGAGCGAATGCAAAAGCTGACGCGCTGCTTCAAAAAGGGCGCACCACAGGCGAAGATATACTACCTCCTGACCACACCCCACACCGCCGCCAAATCTGCTCTAGACAAACCGGTCTCCAGCCTCGGTGACAAGAACGATGCGGTCATCCGGCTCAACACGCTGTCGAGCCAAGTAATGAAAGACGAAGGCATCGAGGTCATCGACGCCTATGCTCTCCTGGCTTCACACCTCGAACTCGCGGCTGGTGACAACTTCCACTGGCAAGGACCAGCCTACCAGTTGCTCACCCAGGAAATCAGCAAGCGGGTCATGTCCACGCTGGAGGGAGGCAGATAATGAATACCATCAAGCTCACCCTCATCACCGCCCTGCTGCTCGCGCCGCTGACTGCAATCCACGCCGAAGACACCATTAACTGGTTGATCCAATACGACGGCACATCCGCCCCGACCGCCCCTTGGATGGGTCTC
>JBIKIA010000423.1:0-4544 GCA_044361885.1 Prosthecobacter sp.
TGCGACGCTCAGTGGTGCCAGCTACGCCCTCGGCGGTGGACGCCAGATTTTCGTGGGAGACGCCGCTGGAACCTCGATCAGCACGCCTGGCGCTGGAGTGCTCACCTACAACGGAGCGATTGCTAACAAATCCGGTGAAACAGGGACATGGGCCAAGCAAGGTGGCGGCATTCTCGCCCTTGGTGGCGTGAGCACCTACAGCGGAGACACAGCGATCAATAATGGCACCGTGCAGATCACGACGGGTGTGAACCGCCTGCCCACTTCCACCACCGTGAGCCTCGGCCAAGCAGCGAGTGCGAATCTAGGCATCTTGGATCTCAACGGGCAGAATCAGCAGATCGCAGGCCTGAACTCGGTCACCGGCACGAATGCCACGGTGTCCAACAACACGGTTACTTCCACAACGGCGGCCACTCTCACGCTCGGCGGAGGAGGCAGTTACAGTTATGGCGATGGATCAGATGCCAACTCTGGCACCATCACAGGTGCAATTACGCTGGTGAAAAGCGGAAACGGCACGCAGACTTTCGGCGAGGCAAACAGCCACACCGGCAAGACGACGATCACCGGAGGTTTCATCGCAGGCTCGGGTGAGAGCATCTTTGGCACGAACCCCGGAGCCTTCACCGCCGATCAGATCACGCTCGACGGCGGCGGCATCCAGGCAGCGGGCGGCAGTATGAGCTTCAACAGCAACCGCGGCATCACCCTCGGTGCCGCTGGGGGCACGCTGCACACGAATGGAAACGCCATTACTCTGACCAACGAGGTCACGGGTTCCGGTTTGCTGACGAAGCAGGGATCGGGCAGGTTGACTCTGAACTCGGCGAACACACACAGTGGAGGTGTGACCGTCACAGCAGGCACACTCGCTGTGAAAAACACCACGGGCTCCGCCACGGGCAGCGGCAATGTCACCGTCACCGGCGGCACGATCCTCGGCACAGGGATCATCTCGCCTTCGTCCGGCGGCTCTGTGATCCTCGGAAACGCGGCAGTGGTCTCCGTCGGTGATGCGGGCGACACAAGCGGGAAGAGGATCACCTTCACACCCGCGAGCGGCACGATGACCACCACCTTTCAGACCGGCAGCATCTTCGAGGTCGATCTCTTCAGCGGCGCGGGCTCCGGCGACAACAGCAGCATCGACAGCGCTGCGGACAAATTCCAGTGGGGAGGAGCACTCGGGCTGCAAAGCAATGTGAAGCTGCGGGTGAACAATCCCACCGCCATGACGAACTTCGCCGAAGGAGATGCGTGGAAGTTGCTCGACTGGAGTACCAACTCCGGCAGCGCGCCGAGCGGCACCTTTGATCCTGCACTGCTGGAGCTGCCGGCGCTCTCCGGGCTCCTCGCCTGGGACACCAGCACGATCTACAATGCCGGCACCATCCGCATCATCATCGTGCCGGAGCCTTCGCGGGCGCTGCTTCTACTCGGCGGACTGATGATGCTCGCCATGCGCCGCAGAAAGTCGGTTCAAGCCTGAGATCACCTACCGCGCCGACGATGCTGGCGTTCGCGAAATTCTGCCGGGCCGCAGCCGAACTGCCGTGCAAACATTCGCGTGAAGTAGTGCCTGTTGGGGAAACCATACTCCACCGCGATTTGATCGATGGTCTTCTCGGTCAGCGCCAGAGCCTCACCAGCGAGTCGAAGCCGCGTATTTAAAACATAAGCGGCGGGCGTGATCCCTGCATGCTCTCGGAAGGAACGGATGAACTTTTCCAGGCTCATGCCGCTGCGCTCCGAAAGAAATCCATTCGAGAGATCTGAGTGAGGCGCCCGCTGGATGAGTTCCAGCACCTCGATCAATCGTTCCGGCATCGCAGGGCTCGGCGGCATGTCCCATTCGGCGAAGGCAGCGTGCAGCAGGGCCGAGCTTTGATGATAAAGGCGTTGGTCGCGACTATCTTCAGCAGGCAGGAGATGTGTCTCGATGGTCGCTGAAACCAGGGCTCGAAGCAAAGGAGTGGCCTTCAGAACGACCGGCACCTCGGGCACTTCGCCAGTGAGTCGAGTCACTGTGAAGTGCAGCCAGAAGTGACAGGCCGGCACCGGCCCGCAGCAATCGAAGATCGTGTTCGCCGGGATCAGGACAAAACGATTCGGGCCAAGGTCGATGTCTTCACCCTTGAAACGAATGCAGCAGCCTGGCTTTGGGTTGTGGTAAAGCCGCCAAAAGGGACTGTCCACGCCTTCATGGTTCCAGTTCTCCAACGCCGCCTGATAACCGCTTTCATGAATCAAAAAGGCAGACCAGCCCGCCTTGGCGGCAGGTGATAAACTCACGCCCCAGGGTGTGGTGTAGTTCAGGTATTTGCGGCGATTCGACATGGGAGCGAATGTTGTCGGAGACGAAAGGGGAGTTCTGCCAGGAAGCAAAGGCAATGACCTCCGCCTGAACTAGCAGGATAAGACACAAGTAAGTCAGAAGCTGGTACAGGCTTTCGGCGTTCTTTTGACAGAACTCGAATTCTCCATGAAACCTTTTTTATGCTCGCTCTGGTTGCTGCCGACCCTGCTCACGGCAGCCAGTTCACCGCCCGCACTCCCTGCCGATCATGCCCAGCGCATGGCCCGTGGCCTGAAGCTCTTTGACGGCGAAGTGGCGGCTCTTTTGAAGCAAAACTGCCTCAAGTGCCACGGCGGCGAAAAGGTGAAGAGTGACTTCGACATGGCCACCCGTGAGGATTTGCTGCGCGGTGGCTCGCACGGCTCTGTGCTGGTGCCATTTGATTCGAAGGGCAGCTCGCTTGTGGCGCAGATCAACCACACCAAAGAGCCGCACATGCCGGACAACAGCCCGAAGCTGCCTGACGAGGCCATTTCGAAGATCGCGGCGTGGATTGATGATGGAGCGCCTTATTCCGCGCCGCTGGTCGCCGGGAAGAAACCGAAGAAGGATAGCAGCGTCGTGACGGAGGAAGACCGGCAGTGGTGGGCGTTTCGACCACTCAAGAAGGTGCAGGCAAAAAGCATCGACGAGCTGCTTTTGAAGAACGCGAAGGGCATGACCTTCGCGCCGCCGGCGGAGAAGGTGGTACTGGTGCGGAGGCTGCATTTGGATCTCACCGGGCTGCCGCCTTCGGAGGTTTCTGACACGGCTGAGCTGAGTGACCTGATTGATGGGCTGCTGAGCAGCTCGGCGTATGGCGAGCGGTGGGCGCGGCATTGGCTGGATGTGGCGCGGTATGCTGAGAGCACGGGCTTTGAGCAGGACTATGACAGGCCGTACGCGTTTCATTACCGGGACTTTGTCATCAAGGCGCTGAACTCGGACATGCCGTATGACCAGTTCGTGAAGTGGCAGCTCGCCGGAGATGAATACGAGCCGCAAAACCCGCTGGCGCTGGCGGCGACGGGTTTCCTCGGTGCTGGTGTGTTTCCTTCCCAGATCACCGCGAACGAGGTCGAAAGCTCCCGCTACGACGCCATGGACGACATGCTGGGCACTACGAGCGGTGCCATGCTCGGTCTTACGCTGAGCTGCGCGCGCTGCCACGACCACAAATTCGATCCGCTGCCCACCCGCGACTACTACGCGATGCTGAGCACCTTCACGACGACGACCCGCATGAACGTGGACGTGCATCCCGATGGCAAAGTGACCTCCGCCATCACGACGATGAACGCCAAAAAGAACACGCCCGTCGTCGAAGGTGCCACGCGCATGATGATCTGCGGCGAAGGCTACGATCCCATCGTGATGCACACGCAGGGCGGGCCGTTTTTCGACAAAACGCATGTGCTGAAGCGCGGCAACCCGCTCATGAAGGACGGCGAGGCCACGCAGGGCTTCCTGCAAGTGCTGAGCAAGCCCGGCGACTCAAACCGCTGGCAGTGGCAGCCGCCGAAGGACGCGAAATACAGCGGACGGCGGCGTTCGCTGTCGAACTGGATCACGGATGTGGACGGCGGCGCGGGTGCGCTGCTGGCCCGGGTGATCGTGAACCGCCTGTGGCAGCACCATTTTGGCACGGGCCTTGTTCCGACACCGAATGACTTTGGCAAGACGGGCACGGCCTGCACGCAGCCGGAGTTGCTCGACTGGCTGGCGGGTCAGCTCATAGCGAACGGCTGGAAGGTCAAACCGCTGCACAAGATGATCCTCATGAGCCGTGCCTGGCAGCAGAGCAGCGCTCGTGATGCGAAAAAGGAAGCCGCTGATCCCACCAACGGCCTTTTCATGCGCTTCGTGCCGCAGCGCCTCGAAGCCGAGGCGATCCGCGACTCGATGCTGAGCGTGAGCGGCGTGCTGGACCCGACGATGTTCGGCCCCGGCACTCGTGATGAGAACAGCAAACGCCGCAGCATCTACTTCAACATCAAGCGCAGCCAGCTCATCGGCAGCATGGTGGCCTTTGACCAGCCCGAGCCGCTCGTGAGCCAAGGTGCCCGCCCCACGACGACGGTGGCTCCACAGGCCCTCGTACTCATGAACAGCCCCCAAGCCCGCTCCTGGGCCGATGGTCTCGCCAAACGCGTCTCAACCGCTGGCGATGAAACAAAGCAGATCGTGATGCTTTATCGCCTTTGCT
>JBIKIA010000424.1:0-4503 GCA_044361885.1 Prosthecobacter sp.
GCCATGGGCTACATCGAAGAGATCGGCTTGGAGAAGGCGAATGTAGGCCGCCCACAGCGTGTGCTCGGAATCGTGCCAAGTGCCGGCTGGTTCGCCGGACTGGAGTTCAATGCGCATCATGTCCAGGCTGTGAGCGTGGACTTCGCAGGCAAAGTGCTGGCCGTCGAGAGCCGCACCCTCCACGATCAGCCGGACATGCCAACCGTCATGCGCGCACTGGTGGAGGCGTTGGAAAAGCTGGCCGCAGGGCGCCATGAGCCACTTCTCGGCATCGGCATCGGAGCGCCGGGTATTGTCGACGGGAAGAAGGGTGTGGCTCGCTACTTCTCCTTCGTGAAGCACTGGAAGGACGTACCCATCGTCGATGTCTTCCGCCAGCGCTTCCGTGTGCCGACCACTCTGGAAAACAACCTCCGCGTCATCGCCCTGGCCGAACGCTGGTTTGGCGGCGGACACGATCTCGCAGATTACGTCGTGCTCGGCCCTCGAAGCGGCTTTGGCATGAGCATCATGCATGATGGCGAACTCCTGCGCGGTGCCCATGAAGTTGCTGGTGAGGTGGGCCTGTGGTCATGGCCGCAGCCTGATGGCACCCAGGCCATGCACGATCTCCTCTCTGCCACCGCTGTGTATCGCCGCTTCGCCAAGCTCGCGTCGAATGCTGCGCTGCCGGAGAATCTCCGTGCCGCACTGGTAGAGGTCGCCATGCCGGGATCAGCGGAATGGGAGAGCGTGGTGCTCGACTTCGCCCGCGTCGTGCGCAGTGTGCAACTTCTCGTCGATCCCGAGAAGATCTTCCTCCACGGCCCGCTTACTTCATTGGGAGAAAAATTCTGCCGAGAAATCTCCTCTCTCGTCAGCGCCCTGCCGCCGCAACTCCCCGACATGAAGATCCAGCTCGTGCCATCCACACTAGGCGACGACGCCGGTGCCCTCGGTGCCGCCAGCCTCGCCATGGAAGAGTGGGTGCCACCAGTCTGATCACCCGCGTGCGGCCCTAAGCGCCTGAGCAGTCCACAGGACCGGGTAAAGCCGTTCGTGATACCACAGCCGGGCAAAGTACAGCCCGATGGGTGCGCATGGGAAATAGGTACCATCCTTTGTCGCCTGCAAAAGCCAGTCCACAGAGCGCTGCGTCTGCGGTAATGACCTCCCCTGCCCTGCCAGCGCATAGATCACCACCGCCGTCTCTTCGATCGTTGCGGGTGCATTAACATCTCCGCCAAAGCCACCATCGGCCTTCTGCACGCTGAGCAGGTAATCACGTCCGCGCTGGATCAGCTCACTGCATTGCTCCGCAAGCGCCGGCGTGCCCGAGAGATAACCCACGACCATCGCGGTGCCATAGACTGGGTTCTCCTCGTCTTTCGCGTGTTCATTGCCGAACCAAAGTGGAATCCATGAGCCATCGGCACGCTGCGTTTTGCGCAGGTAGTCCAAAGCATGTCGTGTCGCAGTGATGATTCGACTTTGCAGAGCCTCCGGCAGCCAAAGCCACCACGCCAGCAGCGCATGAGCCGTCAACTCCGGCGAACTCCGATCAAACGGCAACGTGCCCCAACCGCGACAGAACGTCGGCATCCCGCCGTCACGATTTTGCAGATCGAGCAGCCAGGTGATGCCCGCGAGGTAGGGCGCTTCGTCCTCAAAGCGCAGCGGCGGGCTGAGGACAGCCCGCCCTACCCGAAGCGCGATCAATGCCCCCGCCGTGTCATCCGCATCCGGCACACCGCCGGGAAGATCCGTCCACGCCCAGCCGCCGGGTGCAGCGTTCGTGAAAGGATGGACGTCATGATATTGCTGCCCGAGCAGCCATTCGCGTGTCTTTGGCTCCAGTTCACCGAGCGCTTTTACTGAGAGCGTCGTCCCCCAGGTAGCCAGATTCGTGTCGATGGGCCAGCTCCCATCCGCACGCATCGACCTCGTCAAAAACGCCACCGCTCCAGGCACGCAGGGATGATCTTTCTCCCCCGCCGCCGCCAGAGCCATCGTGACGAAGCTCGTCAGCGGTGTCGCCTCCAAATAGCCGCCGCTGCTCGGCTGGAGCGTTTTCAGCATCGGTGAGATACGCACCCACAAAGCCCCGCGCAGCCAGCGCAGCGGATTCCACCACGCCGGGGGCGCATTTTTAAAGCGCGTGTAGCCAATGGCGATCAGCGCCGGCAGCGCATAACTCACCACCGGCATCCCCACCGCCCCGAACCAGTGGCGTGGCAACGCCGCCAGTTCAAACGGCAGCGGTAGAACACGCTTCCAGGCTTTCTCACCGAGCGTCCCGCCGATGCAGCATAGCATCAGGATCGGCACTGAGAAGGTCTTGTCCTTCCCGTAACGTGAGATCACCGCCTGCGCGATTTTCTCAGGCTCCAGCGACCCGACTTGAGAGGTGATCCAAGCTTCACAGACCTTCTCCGCATCTCCGCGTCTCCGCGTCTCCGCGTCTTGGCAAAGCCTCAGCGCGCTCCAGCACAGCAGCGTCGTTGAGAGGTTGCTCTTGCTGATCGTCGTGTCTCCCCAGCCACCATCGGCATTTTGATTCGCCACCAGCCAGCGCGCGCCAGCTTCGATCAAAGCGGTGTGTTTCTCCGCGTCCACCCCATGCAGCGCCACGATGGCCGTCGCTGTGCTCAGCGCACTGCTGGACAGCGTGCCCTCCCAGTGCCCCGCCGCATTTCGCATCGACAAAAGATGTGTACGGGTGTTGGCGAGGGCGATTTCGATTCGGTCGGTCATGAGAGAGCGTGATGGTTACGAGCCTTGGCCGACGTTCAAGACACCTTCCCATGAGATTCCCGATCCTCGCCGCTCTTCTTTTTCCCACACTGCTCTCCGCTGATGACCTCCGCTGGTTCAAGGGCAACACGCACACGCATTCGCTCTGGAGTGATGGGAACGACTTCCCGGACATGATCTCGGCTTGGTATAAAGAGCAGGGCTACGACTTCCTCTGCCTTTCGGATCACAACACGCTCGCTGTTGGCGACAAGTGGGTGACGGATGCCAGCATCGAGAAGAAGAAAATCGCTCTCGGGCCGAAGGTGCTCGATAAGTACAAGCAGAAGTTCGGCGCGGATTGGGTAGAGACGCGGACGAATGACAAAGGTGCCCTCGAAGTGCGGCTGAAGACACTGGAGGAGTATCGGAAGAAGCTCGAAGAGCCTGGGAAATACCTGCTCGTGCAGGCGGAGGAGGTCAGCGCAGGTTTTGGTAAAGCGCCCATTCATATCAACGCGGTGAACCTCACGGAGGCCATCCAGCCGATGAAGGACGTGAAGACCATCCGCGAGACGATGCGGGTGAACCTCCAGATGATCGCCGAGCAGGCGGTGAAAACGGGCCGCCCCATCATCGCGCATGTGAATCACCCGAACTTCCGCTGGGCGCTCACAGCGGACGACCTCGCCCATGTCATCGAGGACCGCTTTTTCGAGATCTACAACGGCCACCCCGGCATCTACTACGGCGGCGAGGCGACGCGCGTGGACTCCGAGCATGAGCGCATCTGGGACATCGCGAATACCATCCGCATCGCCGAACTGAAGGCAGCCCCGCTGTTCGGCGTCGGCACGGACGACAGCCACAATTACCACGGCGGCGCGACCACTCCCGGACGCGGCTGGGTCATGGTCCGCGCGGCCAAGCTCGACGCCAACACCCTCGTCGAAGCCATGCAGCGCGGTGATTTCTACGCCTCCACGGGCGTCTCGCTCGATGACGTGTCTTTTGATAAAACCACCCGCACCTTGCGCCTGAAGATCCAGGGCAAACCCGGTGCCAAAGTCCGCACTGAGTTCCGTGGCACGCTAAAAAACTACGAACGCGCCGTGAAGGAGGTCGATGCCCCCGCCGCCGACCCGCAACCCAAGCGGCTTCAGCACGGGGCCGACATCGGCAAGCTCCTCGCCAGCAGTGACACCCTGGAGCCCAGCTACACCATGACCGGCGATGAACTCTATGTCCGCGCCATCGTCATCTCCGACCAGCCAATGGCAAACCCGCCCCAGCCTGACCACGTCCAGAAAGCCTGGACGCAGCCCGTAGGCTGGTAATTTCAGGCATTCGGAGAGGTAGTGTAGAAGGAACTTCCGAGTTCATTCTCTGGCTGTGTTGTCAAACTTGAGAGCGAATTGAGACCGAACTTGGAAGTTCGATCTACATTCTTTGCACCCGAGTCAAAGCTTCACGCCCTGAATTTTAACATTCCCAAATATTTTAATTGCCCTCGCAAATGTGGAAATTATAGTTTAATGCTACAATCTATCCTCATGCGACTTTCAACCAACCTCCGCCCGACTCATCGAGCAGCCCACGTGCTCGCCCTGTTTGCGGGTTTGACCGGAGCCTACCTGACTGCCCAGGCCCAGATCTCCCCGACCGTGGATGAAGGCGCGAATGAGCCGGGCAAATTTACGCAAAAAACGGTCTCCGATAGCTCGACGATCAAGCTGAATTTCCAAAACGTCCCCGTCCAGGCGATCATCCCGCTCTACACCCAGATCACGG
>JBIKIA010000425.1:0-4499 GCA_044361885.1 Prosthecobacter sp.
GGGCAAAAGCGCTGGTCGGTGAATCCCACACTGCGCTGGGAGATCACACCCGACACCGTCTTCACCCTGCGTGCCCAATTGAGCAATCTGAAGATGCTGGAGTACTCCGGCCTGCCCGCCGCGCTGGTGCTGCCGCCAGCTACGAACAACAACGCACCCTACACGGGACCGTCCGTCGATCCTTACCGCTTCACAGGTGCCGAGGATGCTCCAGAAAGTGAGATCCGAAACACGCGCATCGTCGCTGCTTTGAAGCACTCGTTCTCAGAGAGTCTCGATGTGAATCTGACCGCGCAGTACTTCCACAGCAGCTTCGAGGAGTACTCCATCTACACCTTTGCCAGTGCCCAGTCGCCGCTGAATGCCACGCCGAGTGTGTATCCCGTGCTCAGTGGTTATCTGCCCTCCGAGGTCGAACAATGGACCATCAACGGCTGGCTCACGAAGCGTTTCGAACTCGGACCGACGAAGCATGAAGTCGTGCTCGGTGGCGACATCGACTTCACCACAAACTCCGCCGGACTCGGCTTCAGCCATCTGCGCATTCCCATCCCTGGACCAATCCCAGACACCGTGATCGCCGCCAGGTTTGGCTTCATCGACTTCGCCTCGCCAGGCAGCACGCTGCATTACGTGCAGCCGGACATCATCGACCAGACGAGCAACCGCTTCCGCACCATGGGCGGCTACATTCAGGATCACATGACGGCCTTTGATCGTGTCCATGTTTTGGCCGGGCTGCGTGTCATCAGCCTCGCCTTGGATCATCAATACACGACCGAGAACACGCTCGGCGCACCGACGGCCTACCAAAAAGACTATCTGGAGATCGCCCCTCGAATCGGTGCCGTGATCGACATTGCAGGCGGCGTCTCCATGTTCGGCGCGTATTCAGAAGGCTATCGCGGCGTGCTGAACTACACCGGCAAAGAACCGCCCGTGCCTGAGTCCTCGACCATGATGGAAGGCGGATTCAAGATGGTGAATGACGACCTCGGCCTCTCCGGCACGCTCGCCGCCTACCAGCTCATCCGCGAAAACGTGCCCACGGCCAATCCCTTTATCCCCGGCTCCACCGTCCAGATCGGCCAGCAGCGAGCCCAGGGTGTGGAACTCGATCTCGCCTGGGAGCCCACACCTTCTTTTTCGCTGCTCTTCGCCTATGCCTACACAGACGCCATTGTCACGGAAGATGTGGTCAACAAAGTCGCCACCGTCGGCCAAAACATCGACCGCATCGGCAAAAAACTGCCGCGTGTGCCCGAGCACAGCGGACGCCTCGCCGCACGCTACCGCTTCCGTGAAGGCGCACTCAAAGGCCTGGGTCTCGGCATCGGCGTCACCGCTGGATCGAAGCGGCCTGTCAGCTTCACCAACGACTACTTCACGGAGGCCTACTACGTCGCCGACGCCCAGATCTCGTATGAGCGGAAGGCCTTCAAAGCCGTGCTCTCCATCACCAATCTCACCAACCACTTTTACTACGAGCCCTACCCTTATCTCGGAGAAGACGTGGTGGCTCCAGCGCGACCGCTTTCCATCGGCCTCACGCTTTCCACGACCTTCTAAAACGCACCCGTCATGAACTCACGCCTCCGCCATCTGCTGCTGCCTCTGATGACACTCGGACTCGCTTCCACAGCACCAGCCGCCACGATCAACGTCCGTGAAGGTTCCGTCATTTTTGATTTCGATCCCGTAGCTCTCGCCGCTTTGAATGTCGGCTCCAATCCAGCCATCGGCGGCATGATTCTCGAAGAGTTCTTTCAGGGCAATGCGGACCGTAATCGCACGCGAACACAGATCTTGAGTGAGCACATCGTCCCGACTTTCAGCGCCATCCCCACGACTTATCTGAAGTATGAGATCAATGGCAGCACCGTCACCAACCTCACTGGACGCACCCGGAAGGTGAGCACCTTCTCCTATGATCCCGCCAACGTCACCGGCACTGCCTCGGGCGAAATGGGTCTCACCGGCGTCCTGCGTTTTGTCGGTGATTTCACCGGCGCTTTCTTGCTCGGCGACTTTACCTTCCGCTACAACCTGCCAGCAGGAAACACGCTGCCGAATCGCGGCTGGGTCTTCGTGAACAACTTCGATTTTCCAGGCGTGCCCGCCTTTGAAACCAAGAACGTCGTCGTCACTGCCAGCGCCGGTAAACTCGTCATCGCGGGTGACCTCACCATTTCCTATGAGCTGGATCAGTTCTTTCTGCCCGGTGATCGCGGCAAAGATGTCGGCGAATTTCGTGTCGAGACCCCCATCGCTGCCGTTACACCGCCGCGCACACCAGCAGCGTCGAACTTCACCGCAGGCAGTATGCGAATCGGAGTCATCGGCAAAGGCAACGCCTCCTACCAACTCCAGTATTCCACCGACCTGCTGAACTGGATCACCGTCGGTCCGAAAGTCACAGGCAAGGAACAGCTCATCCAGTGGACCGATGCTGGCCCACCGCTCACGCCCAGTGCCCCGTCGTCCACAGCGAAGCGCTTTTACCGACTGCTGGAAGAATAATCAACGACTCACATCCGATCATGTCCCCACCTTTAGCTAACTTGGACCACCAAACCCGTCGCGAGTTCCTCCGCGCCTTGACCGCCGCCAGCAGCCTCCTTGCCACTGCGAAAAGCACTGCCGCCGATGCCGACAAAGCTCATGCCGATGCCGTGGCGCTGCTCAAACCCGGCACGGAAAAGATCCTCATCCTGCTCTATCCAGGCTTCACCGCGCTGGATGCCATTGCACCGCATTACGTGCTCGCAGGCATGACCGGAGCCAGTGTGAAGTTCATCGCCGCCACGCTTGATCCCGTGCCGAGTGAGAGCGGCTTCACCGTCAGCCCACAGCTCAGCTTTGATCAATGCCCTGACAAACCCGACCTCCTACTCATCCCTGGCGGCACCGCAGGCACCGTGCAGGCGATTGAAAACCCCGCACTCCTCGACTTCGTTCGCCAGACAGGTGAAGCCTCCAAAATGGCCGGTGGCATCTGCACGGGCGGACTCATTCTTGGCGCTGCGGGTTTGCTCAAAGGCCGCCGCGCTACCAGCCACTGGCAGACGCTTGACCTGTTGCCCATCGTCGGGGCCGAGCCCGTGAAGCAACGCGTCGTCATCGACGGCAACCGCATCACCTGTGGCGGCGTCACCGCCGGGCTTGATCTCGGTTTTGAACTGCTGCGTCAATACCGTGGCGACTTCTATGCGCAGGGCGTGCAACTCCTCGCCGAATACGATCCGCAGCCGCCCTTCCCCAAAGCCGGCAACCCCGCCACCGCAGCCCCCGAAGTCGTGGCCCTGCTCAACCACATGCACAGCGACTATGTCGCAGGTTGGGGCAAAAAACTCAGCGCCGTGATGGAGCAACGGGCGAAGTAGCTGGGTGAGCTTGTCTTCGTGAAGCAACATCCCGCGCGAATGTCGCAGGATGTGGGGTCAATCATGGACTACTCTCCGGCATCATGAAACACGACGATCCAGGATCTTGCTGCCACACGAAACCGGTGAAACCGAGGCCGTGTTGCTGTCATCACGAGGGTCACGATGAAGAGGTGAAACCTTCATCGGGGGCGAAGTACTTCTGCCCGATGTGTTCCGGTGTGGAGTCGGACAAGCCGGGCACCTGCCCGAAGTGTGGCATGGCGTTGGAACGCAATCCTTCCTTTGGCCCGGCTGAGGCTGGTGAGGATGACGCTGAACTGCGCGACATGACGCGGCGATTCAAAGTGAGCGCGCTGCTGACGCTGCCGGTGTTTGTCACGGCGATGGCGCATGTGGTGCCTGCGTGGAGTCACGCGGAGTGGGCGAATGGTGTGGCGACACGCTGGATGCAGTTTGTGCTCGCGACGCCGGTGGTGCTTTGGGCGGGTTGGCCGTTCTTTGTGCGGGCGTGGCAGTCGCTGCTGCATCGCAGCATGAACATGTTCACGCTGATCGCGCTGGGTGTGGGATCGGCGTATGCGTTCAGTGTCGCGGCCATGGTGGCACCGGGCTGGTTTCCGAAATCACTCGGCGACATGCATGGTCAGATGCCGGTGTACTTTGAAGCGGCGGCGGTGATCATCGTGCTGGTGCTGCTGGGTCAGGTGCTGGAGCTTCGTGCGCGAGCACGCACCGGCAGTGCGATTCAGGAGCTGCTAGGCCTTCAGCCCAAAACAGCGCGGCTTGTCACACCTGAAGGCGATGTGGATGTGGCGCTCGATGCTGTGCAGGTCGGGCAGCGTTTGCGGGTGCGTCCTGGCGAAAAGATTCCTGTCGATGGTGGGGTGATCGAGGGCAGCAGCCATGTGGATGAATCCATGCTCACGGGCGAGCCTGATCCCGTGGAGAAATCCGCCGGAGCCCAGGTGACGGGCGGCACGCTCAATCAACACGGTAGTCTGATGGTGCAGGCCGAGCGCGTGGGCGCGGACACGATGCTGGCGCAGATCGTCCAGCTTGTCGGGCAGGCGCAGCGCAGTCGTGCGCCGATTCAGGCGCTGGCGGATAAAGTGT
>JBIKIA010000536.1:0-3776 GCA_044361885.1 Prosthecobacter sp.
TGGTGAGGGTCTCGCCGGTGACGTCGGGAAGCTCGGGAAGCTGGAAGCTGCCGACGCCCTGCCAGCCTTCGGCGGTGAGTACGAGGAGGCCGTTGAAGGTGACTTTGCGGGGGAGCTTTTTCAGCACGGCAGGAGGTGGGCGGAGATCGAGCGGGTCATTGTCTTCAAGCGTGAAGCTGCCGGTGAAGGTGCCTTTGGCGGGGACGAAGCTGAGCGTGGTCTTGCGCGGATTCAGGGCTGGATAGGTGACGGCGCTGCCTTTGCCCAAAGTGATGGTGATGTCCGGTGTGGGTGGTGGTGAGCCGATGCCGCCGTGGAGGAAGCTGAGGCTGGCGGTGTTTGGACCGGCTTCCGTGAGACCGAGGACGAGTTCCGGGGCGACGGGGGCGATGTAGCGCGCGCCATCGGCTTCGAGGACGACGGCGGCTTCGAAGCCATCGGGATCGAGCCGCTGCTTGGCGGCGGCGGTGAAGGTGGGACGCCACCAGGAGAGCTGGCCGTCGAGGGTGTTGTCATCGGGATTCGTGGCAGGGGCGATGTCGAGCTGACCCTGGAGGGAGCCAAGGTTTGGCGCGGTGTAGAGGGGGGTGAAGACGACCATTTGACCCAGAGCTCCCACGGCGCTGGAGGCGGTGTAGGTGCTGTCATCCGGGAGTCTGCCGGTGATGGTGGTGATGCCGGTGTCACGCGCGACGATGAAGGTGCCGAAGCCGGTGCCCTGGGGGCTGCTGGCATCTGCGAGTGCTGGCTCGGGCGGCATGGGGAGGGCGAAGTTGTAACTGCCGACGGGTGCCTGGGTGCCGACGAAGGCGGTGGCGGGAGCGGTCTTGGTCCAGGGCACTTTCCAGCCATCAAAGTCGAGGCTGTTTGCCCCCTGGGTGACGGTGCCGCTCATGAGGCCGGCATCGGTGAGGAGAAGATCGACACGGACGGGGGTGTCTTTGCCTCGGGCGACATCGAACCTGGCGGTGGCCTGGGTGAGATTCGTGGTGGCGGTGGCGATGCGTGATTTGAAGCTGTGCTTGAGGGCACCCAGACAGAGTGTGCCGGAGAAGCTGCCGTTGGCGGTGATGACGAGGTCGATGCGCCCGCCGAGCCCCTGATTGAGGGCGGCATTCCTGCCCAGCGGACCGGTGAAGATGCCGGTCTTGGTGCTGAGGCCGTGGACGAAGAGGTTGGTCTCGACGGTGTCGCTGTTCACGCTGTTGAAGGCGGTGAGGGTGACGGGAATGACGGTGGACGGAGCCTCCTCGGGGATGCCGGTGATGAGGCCGGTGACTTTGTCGATGACGAGACCTTTGGGCAGGCCTTTGGCGGTGAATCCGGTGGGTGCGAAGGCGGGGATTGGATTGACGGGGACCTGGAAGCGGTAGGGACCGCTGAGGACGGCATCATCGAGATCGCCATCGAGGGTGATCTCCGGCGCGCGGTTGAAGACATCGACACGGCGGATGCCGGCATCGACAGTGCCCGCCGCATTGGTGACGGCACAGATATAGTCGTCACTGTAGGAGGTCTGGTGCAGGGTGATGCTGACTTTGCTGAAGACTTCGCCATTGATCGGCACGCTGCCGCGACGCCACTGGTAGGTGAGGTTTTTGCCGACGGCTTTGGCGATGAGCGGAAGGACGGTGCCTGCGCTGACGACGTGGCGGGAATGGAGCACCTCGACGACGCCGATCTCCACCGGCGGAGTGAGGCGGGTCATTTTCTCTCCATTGACCATGCTGGTCAAAACGCAGTCGTAAGTGCCAGCGTGGCTGGTCTGAACGTTCACGATGTCCCAGTGCGCGGAGATGGCTCCTGCGACGGGGCCGCCATTGCGCCGCCACTGGAAGCTATCTGGTGTGGGGCCGGTGTAGGCCGCATCCAGCGCGACGGTGGTGCCGGAGCCGACGAGGCGGTTTTGAGCCACGCCGGTGGGCTCGGAGGCGGGGGCGGTGGACATGAGATCCAGCCAGACGCGGTCGAGCCCGCCGCTGCCCGAGCCATCTTTGACATAGACGAAGTCGATCTGATGCACTCCGGCGGGGACGGTGAGACTGGCGGCCTGCCAGTCGATGATACCACTGGTGCTGGATGCTTCGGCGCCATCGAGCATGACACGGAGATAATCGCTGTCCTGCTCAGTGGAGATCTTTTGCCACCAGTTGAGGACGAGGGGGCCGGTGACTCGAGTGCTGAGAGAGGCGAAGTGCCCGTGGGGCAGATTGCCCGAAGAGAGAGCATCTTTGCCATCCTTGGCCTGGATGCCTGGAGCAGGGCGCCAGAAGGCGGGACCGGTGGTGCTCCACTTCAGCGTGGTCATGTCCAGAGCAGGGCTCATGTCGGTGACCGTGGTGACGTTGACGGGCTGCGTGGTGGTGGTGCGGAGGGTGTTTTTCACCTCGGCGACGTAAAGCCCGGCGTGCTTGGATGTGGCGGGCCATGATTCAAAGATGGCGCCGGTGCCGACTTGTTTGCCGTTTTGCTTCCAGGTGTAGCTGAGGTCTGCCCCTGTGGCCTCGACTTCAAGCCGGAGAGGGGAACCGGCCTCGATGAGAGCCGAGTAAGGAGCACGAGTGACAAGCGGCATGCCCTCGATGCCGACGAGAGCGTAGCGCGTGGTGGCGGTGCCAGCGCTGTTGGTCACTTTGCAATGATAGACACCGATGTTGGCGATGGCCATGGCAGCGATGTTGTGGCTGCCGTTGGTGGCGTTCGTGATGGGCAGCCCGTTGTGCCACCACTGATAGGCGAGCTGGGGCCCTGAGGCGGCGAAGGTGAGGGTCACTGGCTGACCTTGAGCGACGAAAGTGTCCTCCGGTTCGGCGGTGATGACGGGAGGTGTGATGACCAGCACGGTCACGGCAGGCGAGGTAGCTTCACCGGCGGCATTGGACACCACGCAGGTGTACACGCCGTTGTTGGAGTCCTCGGCACTGAGCACGCTGTAGGTGGAGCCGGTGGCGCCGAGGATGGGTCCGCCACCGAGGTGCCATTGATAGGAAAGGAAGAGTCCGCTGGCGGTGACAGAGAGATTCAGCGGCTGCTTTTCATTCAAGGTGACAGACGTAGGCGCGGTGGGTGTCAGAATCTGCGGAGGTGCGACGACGCTGAGAGTGACGGTGGCGCTGGAAATGATCCCATGGGTGTTGCCGACACGGCAGCGGTAGTTGCCGGTATGGCTCACATCGGCAGCAGGAATGGTGAAGCTGGCACTGGTTGCGCCACCGACGTTCACGAAGTTGGATGAGACCTCTTTCTGCCACTGGTAGGTGAGCCCAGAACCAGCGGCCAAGAGATCGAACGTGGCGGGGTCTCCGAGCTTCACGGCGATGCCGACCGGTTCACGGACGATCGTGGGAGGGCCATCGACGAGCAGTGCGGCGGTATTAGAGGTGTCTGAGCCCGCCGAGTTGCTCACCACGCAGCGGTATTGGCCGATCAAGCTAGTGTCCACGTCGGTGAACAGGAGGGTTGACTCCGTCTTGCCGGGCAGATCTTCCCCATCCTTCTGCCACTGGTAGGAGAGGAAGAGACCCGAACTAATGACGCTGAAACTGACCGTTGCTCCATCGACCACACTTTGAGGCGAGGGATGCTGGGTGATCATCGGGGGAGTGATGACGAGGAGTGCGGCAGAATTGCTGTTGGCGGTGCCATCGGCATTGGTGACGACGCAGCGATAGTTTCCCGCGCTGAGAAGGGTCGTGACCGGAATCGTGTAGGTGGCTGCGGTGGCACCGCCGATGTCGGTGGTGCCTTTCTGCCATTGATAGCTGAGACCACCGCCA
>JBIKIA010000427.1:0-4465 GCA_044361885.1 Prosthecobacter sp.
ATCTTCGAGATGAGCACGAGGTAGTCCGGCAGGTTTTGGTTTGTGCTGCCGAGTCCATAACTCATCCACGCACCCATACTGGGCCGTCCTGGAAGCTGGTGCCCAGTCAGGAACTTCGTCATCGCCGGCGCGTGATTGATCTGATCCGTGGTCATCGACTTGATGAAGCACAGGTCATCCGCCACGCCTTGCAGATGCGGTAGCCACTCGCTGATCGTTGCGCCGCTCTTACCACAGCGGGAAAACTTCGTGAGGCCAGGCAGGATGAGCTGCTTCTGGTTGGCCGTCATCGTCGTGAGCCGCTGCCCCTGGCGCACCGACTCAGGCAGTTCCTTGCCCGCCCATTGCATGAGTCCCGGTTTGTGATCATACAACTCCAACTGTGAGGGACCTCCTGACTGCGTGAGAAAGATCACCCGCTTCGCCTTTGCCGCAAAATGTGGCAGATGCGGCAGGCCAATCGGAGTCGTCTCCGCCCCCTGCGCCATCATGGATTGCAGCGCCATCGCACCGACAGAAACGCCGGTGCATTGGCCGAGGAAGTAGCGGCGGGTCGTGCGGAGAGGTTCAGTGCTCATGCCTCGCGGTGCAGCTTGTAAGGATAGACGTTTCCGCTGTTCCACTGGCAGACGTAGAGGTCGCCTGCCGTGTCCACACAGACATCGTGGCAGTTGTTGAAGACGGGTTTGTCCTGAAGCATGACTTTTAAACGTCCATCCTCATAGATTGGTGGCAGCCCTCCCGGATTGGACATGACCTTGCCGGTTTCATCCAAGATCGTCACAAATCCCCGCCCCTGCCACATGCGGAAGTCATCAGGCCGCGCGCCGAAGCAGACGCCGGAATAGAGATGCTTCCCGTGAATCACCGGACGACTGACATACGCACCGGGAAGATAGACTCCACGAACGTGCTCACCTTCAAGGGTGAACCAGTTGAACTCATTGCGGATGCGCTCGGTGACAACGAGCAGAGGCTGTTCTCCTCGGTTGTCGATTGCAATGCCATGCGCCTGCATGAAGCGGCCTGGATTCACCGGCTGCGTGCTCTTGCCGCCAAACTTGGAGATAAATTTCCCGTCCTTGTCGAAGCGCAGGATGAACTGCGAGCCATAACCATCGGCGACGTAGATGTCGCCATTCGGAGCCACGGCAGTCTCGGTGGGTTTGTAGTCTTCCGTCAGCTTGTAGGCACCGCACTTCGTCGCGTGGGGAAGCTCCAGCACGACCTGGCCTTCAAGCGTCGCCTTCACCACCCGTCCAGAGCCTGGGTCAGTGATGTAGAGGAACTCCTTCCCATCCACCTCACGATGTAAAGTGAGCCCGTGTGCCCCGCCAAACTTCAGCGTCCAGGATCCGAGCAGCGCCCCTTTCACATCGTAGATGAGCACGTTGTTTTGCGCATGATTGGTCAGCATGAAGAGCCGTCCATCCACCGCCTGCGCCATCTCATGACAATCCTTCACCGGAGTCTTCGTCACATCCGCCTGACTCCACAGTTTGTTCACGCGGTAACGGAATTCACCATGTCCGACGATCTCGCCATGAAACTCCGGAGCTGTCTTGCTCTGCGCACGAACAAAGGGCATGGCCAGTGTGGCAGCGGCACCAGCGGTGAAGCGACGACGGGAAAAAGAAGGCAAGTTGGAGATCATGGTCGTTGAGAACGGGGAGCCGGGATGCATTCTTCGCGCGTTTGCATGGAGCAAGAGTTGAATGAGTCTGCTAGGGCCGCATCACCACCATCCAGTACGACTACAACTTCTTCGGCCTGCCCAGCGCTTCGGGAGATCACAATTGCACGCCCAGAAACTACGCCATCAAGATCTACAGCGTGGGTATGGTCTTCCCCGGCTACGTCGGCATGGCCCCCTGTGCCTTTGACACTCCGAATGCCGGCGGCCCGGCCAGCAATGATCCGAACACGCTCAATGCCACGCCCTACGCTTACCTCATTCCTTGCGGCAACGACTCCTTGCTAGCCCCCGCCTTTGGCGACACCAACGCCGTCAGCACCTGGACCGTGTATGATCAGCCCTACAACCTCAGTGCCACCAGCTTCTACACCAGCCAGAGCACACTCAATGAGCAGCCATGGATATTGCGTAAGCATCAAGTATTCCGCCCCGTCGCACCCCCGCCTTCTTCTACAGCACCATCCCCGCCGAGTTCACCAACAGCCGCCTACACCCTGCGCACCGTCACCGACACCTGAGCCACGGGAGCGCGGAAGTTTTTCCGCGTGGACATCACACCGCCTTAATTACAATACGCTGCCATCAGGCGAGGATGTCCTTGATCACCTTCGCGCCTTCCACGCCGCTGAGTTTCGCATCGAGACCTTGGAATTTGAAGCTGAAGGCATCGTGTTTGATACCGAGCTGGTGGAGCATGGTCGCGTGGATGTCGTGGACGGTGGTGACCTTTTCCACGGCGGCATAGCCGAGGTCATCGGTCGCTCCGTGAACGATGCCGCCTTGGATGCCTGCGCCAGCCATCCAGACGGACATGGCTTTGTTATGATGATCCCGTCCGCTGCCACCTTGCGACATTGGCGTGCGGCCAAATTCGCCGGCCCAAACAATGAGCGTTTCCTCCAACATGCCACGCTGCTTTAAATCCACGATCAGCGCTTTGCAGGCGCGGTCGATCTCTTTGGCTTTCAGCGCCACACCTTCCTTCACGCCACCGTGGTGGTCCCAGTCCTTGTGATAGAGCTGAATGAAGCGCGTTCCGCGTTCAGCGAGACGACGCGCGAGCAAGCAGTTCGAGGCAAAGGAGCCATCGCCAGGCTGGCAGCCGTAAAGTTCCAAGGTTTTGGCTCCTTCAGCGCTTACATCCATCAAGTCAGGCACACTGGCCTGCATCTGAAAGGCCATCTCATACTGCGCGATGCGCGTGGCGATCTCGGGATCATCGACGAGGGCATCGTGATGTTTGTTGATCGCGTTGATGGCGGCCACGTCGGCTCCCTGCCGATCTCGTGTGACGCCGTTTGGGTTCGTGAGATACAAAACAGGATCACCTTTGGCGCGAAGCTGCACGCCCTGATATTTCGAGGGCAAAAAGCCACTGCTCCATTGCCGTGCGGCAATGGGTTGGTTTTGTCCGCCCTGGCCCAGTGAGGTCAAAACGACGAAGCCGGGCAGATCCCCAGCCTCGGTGCCAAGGCCATAAGTGATCCACGAGCCCATGCTCGGGCGTCCGGCGATCTGTGAGCCAGTGTTCATGAACATGTGCGCCGGATCGTGATTGATCGCATCCGTGGTCATGGAGCGAATGAGGCAGATGTCTTCGATCACGCTGCCGATTTCGGGGAAGAGCGAGCAGATCTCGACCTGGTTCTTGCCGAACTTGGTGAAAGTGTGCTGAGGTCCGAAGCAGGTCAGGGGCTTGCCCTGAAGCTGCGCGAGTTGCTGCCCCTTCGTGAAGGACTCCGGCATCGGCTTGCCATGCATCTCGGCGAGCTTTGGCTTTGGATCGAAAGTCTCCAGATGCGATGGCCCACCCGCCATGGTGAGCCAGATCACACGCTTGGCCTTCTGCTTCAGAGGCAGAGCGCCAAGAATGCCCTGCATCGGTGCTGACGAGGCGGGTTTGAGCAGGGACGCAAGCGCGAGCGCTCCGAGTCCTTGGGAGGTTCTGCCAAGGAAAGCGCGGCGCTGGAGGGAATGAAAAGGGTGCATGGTCGAAAGCGAAAGAAGGTGTCTGCCTAGACAACGAAAACGAACGCGCGTTCCTCTCCGCCCGTCATTCAAAATGATGTTCCACTGTCCGAGGTTGAGAATCTGCCGCAGCCGCGCTAGTGGCAGTCTATATGGAAAGTGTAGCGACCCCGCCTTGGGAGGCAAAGAAGAAGACGGCTCCTCGTGGAGTATTGCGGAAGCTGCTGATCTGGAGTTTGGGGATCGGGCTGCTCGTGCTCGCAGGCTATGGTTTGAAGCCCAAACCCATCCCGGTGGAGACGGCGGAGGTGACTCGTGGGCCGCTGACAGTGCATGTGGTGGAGGAGGGCAAGACGCGCATCCGCAATCGCTACATCGTGGCTGCTCCGGTGGCTGGAAATATGCGGCGGGTGACTATGAAAGCAGGGGATGAAGTGAAGGCTGGCGAGACGCTGTTGACGGTGATCGAGCCTGGACTGGCGCCGCTGCTGGATGCACGCACGCAGGCGCAGACAGAGGCCCGCGTGCAGGGGGCTGAGGCTGCGCAAAGTCGCGCAGATGAATCGCTGCAAATGGCACGCACGGCGGCACAATTTGCCCAGGCGAATTGGGATCGTGTGAAGAAGAACATCGGCGAGGGCAGCATCTCGGTGACGGATCGTGAGAACATCGAGCTGGCTGCACAGATGCGTGAGCGCGAAGTGCGGGCAAGTGAGTTCGCGCTGAAGGTGGCGGACTACGAGTTGGCTCAGGCGAAAGCGGCGCTGCTGTCCTTGTCCACGGCGGGCAGCGGCACGGTGG
>JBIKIA010000428.1:0-4462 GCA_044361885.1 Prosthecobacter sp.
ATGAAACCTGGTGTTGGTCAGGGCAATCATCTCACCTGGAATGCCGATGTGGATGGCACGGCGATGTTTGTGCGCGTCGAGAATGGACCCGAGAAAGATGGTCATCTCGCCATCGAGTCCGCTGTGCTGGACCAAGTGCGTGATGTAGGCGTCGTGACACCAATGGTTTTTGGCTGTGATGCCACCAGGAGTCGCATTTCGTTCGCTTGGCAGGCACTGGAGCGGATTGCAGCGCCTGATTTGAATCACTGGTTCAAGCAAAGCACGCTGGAAATTCCGCGCATTGCTTTCGACATCGGCGTGGCGGTGGCGAAGTGGCAGGCGATCACGATACCTGGCTTTGGCGTGCTGAATGATGCCCTGCATGGCTACCACACCTCCTACTCCGACTACTTCCACCTTCGCCTCGACGAGCATCTTCATTTTCTCGTCGCCCGTGGTTTTCTGAGAAGCGCTGACGAGATCACCGTCGAGATCGAGAATCACCGGACCTTGCTCGATCTTCCTCAAGGCTGCCTCGTCCACAAAGACCTCGCGCTATGGAACATCCTCGGCACCCGCGATCAAATTGCCGCCTTCATCGACTTTGACGACGCCATCAGCGGCGATCCGATGGATGATCTCTCTTTGCTCGCATGCTTTCACGATGCGTCCTTTCTTCAAAGAGCCTTTCAGGGGTATCAAAGCGTGCGTTCCTTGCCTGAGGATCACATGCGCCGTTTCTGGCTGCATCTGCTGCGGAACATGATCGTGAAGTCTGTGATTCGCGTTGGCGCGGGTTACTTTGATCGTGATGACGGCTTCTTCCTCATCGGCAGCGGCTCCTCAGGATCGAGCCTGCGCGAAATGACACTCTCACGCCTCGCCTTAACCTTGCGCGGCTTGCGGGAAGGTGGCGGCCTCGACATTCTCTCACCATGAAACCACATATCGGCACCTTTCTCTCCATCGGATCACCTGCAGTCACGGAACTCGCGGCGGAAGTCGGCTTCGACTGGGTTTTGATCGATCTGGAGCACGGCTGCGAATCGGAGGCGGCTTTACCGAACCAACTGCGTGCCATGCGCGGCAGCCAGACGCTGGCGATTGTGCGCGTCAGCGCTCCGCATCCTGATCTGATCAGCCGTGTGCTCGACTGGGGTGCGAGTGGCATCATGGTGCCGCATGTGAATACAGTGGCCGAAGCGCAGCACTGCGTGGACGCGGCGTATTATCCGCCGAAGGGCCATCGCGGCGTCTCACGTACCGTTCGCGCCTACGGCTACGGCATGAGACTTCCGGCCAGTGAGATGCCGAAGCCGATCATCCTCGCGCAGATCGAGACGGCGGAAGGCGTGGCCAACGCGGATCAAATCGCCGCCGTGGAGGGCATCGACGCGCTCTTCATCGGCCCGGCGGATTTGAGCTATGATCTGAAGGCTCGGAACTCACCGCTGCCTTATGATGATTGCGTGAACGTTATCGCGAAAGCTGCGAAGGATCACGGCAAAGGCTGCGGCATCCTCGTCCGCCATGCGGATGACAAAGAGAAACTCAAAGCCCTCGGCTTCACTTGGCTGGCGATGGATTCCGATCTCTCGCTCGTGCGCGAGGGCTTCAAGCGGAACCTCGAAGTGGCTCGAAGCTGGTGTTAACATAACTCCGCATTGCTTACTGCTAGCCAACGAATTCCCGCTTGTCAGCCGTTCACTGTCCACAACCATGACACGCTTTGTCTTCACTTTCTTCTTTGTTGCCAGCCTTGCCTTAGCCCAGGACAAGGCTCTGCTCGATCTCGCTCTTGTGCCGCCTGTCATCAACACAGCTCCCGGACCTGAGTATGCTGATCAAGTCCGGCCCGGCAATATGATCATCGGCATCGACCGCACGCCGAAAGGCCGCCTATGGGCCGCGTGGGTGGGGAATGGGGATTCGCCGAATGGCTTCTTCATGCTGGCGACGAGTGATGACGATGGCAAATCGTGGTCAAAGCCGCGTGTGGTGATTGATCCACAAGATGGCGAACTCAACGGCGTGCGCTACGAGCGCCGCGCTCTCGTCGGCAATCTTTGGACGGACCCGCTGGGACGCTTGTGGTGCTTCTTTGATCAAAGCCTCGGCTACTTCGATGGCCGCTGCGGCGACTGGTATATCCGCTGCGATGATCCTGACGCCGCCGAGCCAAAGTGGACCGCGCCCGTGCGTTTCGCTGACGGTTGCACACTGAACAAGCCCACCGTGCTCAGCAATGGTGACTGGCTGCTGCCAGTGGCACTTTGGACACGCGACCGCATGGGCGGCCCTGGCGTGGACAAGGAGGCGCACAAGGATCTCGATGTGATCCGCATGGCCAATGTCTTCGCTTCGACTAATCAGGGCAAGACATGGACGCGACGCAGTGGTGTGGCATTCCCGCGCACGGACTTCGACGAGCACATGATCGTCGAGCGCAAGGATGGCAGCCTGTGGATGCTCGCCCGCACGAAGGACGGCATCAGCGAGAGCACGTCCACTGACAAAGGCATGACTTGGAGCGAGCCGCAGCCGAGCACGATCCAGAATCCCAGCGCACGCTTTTTCATTCGTCGCCTTGTCTCTGGCAAACTCATCCTTGTGAAAAATGGACCGATCAATGTGCGACTCCCGAACCGCACAAACCTGAAGGCCTTCTTGTCAGACGACGATGGCAAGACCTGGGGCAAGGGACTGCTCATTGATGATCGCGCGTCGGTCTCTTATCCCGATGGATTTCAGGCACCGAATGGCGACATCCACATTCTCTATGATTGGAATCGGCACACGGATGCGGAGATCCTGCACACCCAATTCACCGAAGCTGACTTTGCTCCACGCAAACTCGCACCACCTGCTCCGATGGATCATACCAAACCAGTCGCCACCAACGCTGCACCGGCCTGGATACCGAAGAAGATCGTCGTCAATAAAGCCCACGCGCCCCATTTGCCGAAGTCGATCCAACCTGATCCCAAGTGGACCGCGCAGGCTGTCGAAGACGCCAAGCAGGACTTCAAGAGCATCCCGTATGACGGCATCACGCCGAACAAGATGGTCTGTGATACCACGCTGCGAGAGCTGCCTGACGGCTCGTGGATTCTCTTCATCCTGGCCGGTGGCGATACTGAACCCAGCCCGCTGAACTACACTGGAGTGACACGCAGCACGGATCAGGGCAAGACTTGGACACCACTGGCACCCTTCGATGTCGGCTTCCCACGTGAGGGCAAGACCATCGGCCAGGGCCCGACAGAACTTATGATCCACGGCCAACGTAGCACGTTGTTCTTCTCCACCCACTCGAAGCACTGGGCGAACGACTGGCGCTCGTGGTATCTCACTAGCGACGACTCGTTCAAGACCTGGAGCAAACCCATCGAGGTCCCCGGACGTCTCAAGGAACGCACCTTCATCCGCAAGCACATCGTCTGCAAAGACGGCCGCATCATGATTCCGTTCCAGCATTACATCGGCCCCGATGATGAGCAGAAAAAGGCGCCGCTCGACCGCGCCTTCACCAACCCGCGTAACGGCGTCCTCATCAGCAGCGATGGCGGCAAGACCTGGAGCGAACACGGCAACATCCGCCTCACGCCGAACAGCCGCTACTTCGGCTGGGCGGAGAACGACCTCTTCGAGCATCCCGATGGCCGCATCACCATGGTCATTCGTGCCGATGGCCTTGGCGGCCTGCTTTACAAGGCCGTGTCCAAGGATGGTGGCAAGACCTGGCCCGAATTTGCCAGCGTCACCGAGATTCCAAATCCCGGCAGCAAAACCACGCTCTACAACCTCGGCGGCGATCGCGTCGCCATCCTGCACAACCCGAATAGCAAACACCGCAGCCCGATGGCGCTCTGGATCAGCTTCGACGGCATGAAGACCTGGCCCTACCAGCGTGTTCTCCAGCAAGAGTCCGTCGATGGCCCGAAAGGCCGCATGAACTACCCCGACGGCTTCGTCAGCAAAGACGGCCAGTGGCTGCACTTCGCCTTTGACGACAACCGCCACCGTGCGGTGCATTACAGCGCGAAGCTTCCGCCGTTGGAGTAGGGGATTCGTGCCAAGAGAGCTTGGTTCACAATACTGGCGTAGCTCACAGCAATCGGCGGGCAATAGCCAGAGCGCCAACCCCGTATTGTCAGAACCATGAAATTCCTCTGCCTGCTCCCGCTGCTCGTGCTGCCTGTCTTGGTGCAGGCGGAGGACGAGTATGAGCAGGCACCGATCCGCTATTCGGAGACTCAGCCTCGCGATGCCGCCCAGGCGCTGGAGAAAATGTTACTCGCTGGCAAGGTGAAGATTGATCGCAAGGATGCTTGGAGTGTGCTGCGCGGTGTGCTGAAATGCTTTGGCATCCCCGAGGAGTCGCAGGTCATGGTTTTCTCGAAAACGAGCAAGCAGAACGACCGCATCAGTCCGCAGACACCGCGCGTGATCTATTTTTCCGATGATGCTTACGTCGGCT
>JBIKIA010000053.1:0-14489 GCA_044361885.1 Prosthecobacter sp.
AGGGGGCCATGCTGGCGATGCTGGGAGGCGAAGAAAGCGCCATCCGCGAACTCGCCGCCGAGTGCGATGTCGATGTGGCGAACCTGAACGCCCCCGGTCAGATCGTGCTGAGCGGTAGTGTCGAGGGCATCCAGGTCGCCGCTGCGAAGGCGAAGGACAAGGGCATCAAGCGCGCCATCCCGCTGCCCGTGGCTGGAGCCTATCACAGCCGCCTTATGAAGAGTGCGCAGGACAAGCTGGCCGCCGTGCTCGCCGCCTCCACCATCACCGAGCCCGCCGTGCCAGTGGTCTGCAATTTCGAAGCTCGCGAGGTGAAGACGCCCGAGGAAATCCGCGCCACGCTGACCGCGCAGGTCACGGGCAGCGTGCGCTGGGTGGAGTCCATGCAGGCGCTACGCGCCGCTGGGCACACGCTTTTCATCGAACTCGGACCCGATGCGACCCTGGCGGGACTCTTTGGCAAGATCGACAAGGAGGCGAAGGTCATCTCCATTAAGGATCTCGCGAGCCTCGATACTGCCGTGGCAGAGCTGACGGCCTGATCATTTCCCGAAAATCTGCCGCCGGGCCGCGCTGAACTGGCGTCGGGTCCCGCGTGGCTGTTCGCGGAGGTAATGGCGCCAGAACATGGCCAGCACGCCGGGGGCAGGGGAGGCGTTGAAGCGGGCGAAGTTCCGGTAAAGCGCCCGCAGATCCCTCAGCACTCGGTCCGGGCGCGGCAGGAGCTGTACGCGGATGCCCTCCATGTCGATGAACCAGGTTTTACCCTGGTCATCCTCCAGGAGGTTCTCACAGCGCAAATCGCGGTGGCGCAGGCCGTTGCCATGAACCCGGCCGATCAGAGTTCCCAGCGTGCGCGCATGGGCGGCGTCTCCGCCAGCGGTGAAAAAGGGGCGGTAGGTCTGCGCCCCCTGGACTCGCTCCATGATCAGATAGCAGTGCTGCACCAGTCCACGTCTCGGTGCGTCCCCCGCCGCAATGGCGGCCGCCACCGGCAGGCCGATGTCCTCCAGCAGCCGTGCTTTGCGGAAAGCAAAGGTGGCTTTTGAGGGGCGGATGAGATCAAGCAGCGCGTCCGAGGGCTTGCGCACGTTGTAGCGCTTCACCACGAGCCGCTGGTGATAGACGAAGTCCGATTTGCTGCCGAAAAGCCCACGCTGCCGACTCACGATGCCCTGCTCGGGAGACTCGAGGATGCCTTTCAACTCGGGATATTCGCCCGCCTTCGGGTGCACCCGCCAGTTCACCGATTCCGCACGACTCCTCTGGGCGGGAATGCCCAGGCCGGTGCAAAGGCGCCAGCAGGTGGAGAGGATTCGGGAAAGAGGGTGGTTGGCCATGAAGAATAGATGCCGCCGAGATAAACTCAGCCCCGGAGTCAAACAACAGTTTCTTCACCATTCGAATTTTCAGACTCGCCAAAACCAGTAAGCGGCGTCAGATTTCCAGCCATTCCTCATGCGTGACCTGCCACGGGCCTTTCTCTATCTCCTGCTTTTCGGACTTTCCTTGTCCGATGCATGGGCTCAACGGGCAAGGTCGAAACCGCCTCCTTACACACGGGAGACGTTGTGTGCGGACCTGAATGCCTCCATTCAAAAGCATCCTGAACGGCTCGTGATGTGGCTGGAGGATGCGTTGGTCATCAATGAGTCATGCGCGGGTGCAATCGTCACTGCAGCGATTGATGCGGTGAATAACAACCCTGGTCAGGTGCGGGTCATCCTGGATACGGCACTGCGTGTCACCCCGCATCGCGCCAGGCAGATTCAGGCGGCGGCGGATAGCTTCAGTGTCCCCTCCGCTGTGGCCATGAAGGAGCCGGTGGAGGAAATCCGACGCGCTGTGGTCATGAACGCGCCTGCGTCCGAGCCCGTCTTCGAAATCCGCCGCGCGCTCTCCGCAAAGGTCGAGGAACCGCAACCCATCGAAGAAATTCGCCGGGCCGTCGTGCCGGAGAAAGTGGTTTCGCAAGTCACGCCAGCACCGGCTTCACCACGTCGCCGTGTACGTCGGTGAGGCGGAACTGACGGCCTTGGAAGCGGAAGGTGAAGCGCTCGTGATCAATGCCCATGAGGTGCATGATCGTCGCCTGGAGATCGTGGATGTGGACTTTGTCCTTCACCGCGTTGAAGCCGAACTCGTCGCTTTCGCCATACGTCATGCCGGGCTTCACACCGCCGCCCGCCATCCAGATCGTGAAGGCATACGGATGATGATCGCGTCCCCACTGCTTTGTGTTCGCGATGTCGCCCTGCAAAAACGGCGTGCGGCCAAACTCGCCGCCCCAGATGACCAGCGTGTCTTCCAGAAGCCCGCGTTGCTTGAGGTCTTTGATCAACGCCGCACTTGGAGCATCCGTGTCTTGGCACTGAATCTTGAGCTGAGAGTTTAGATTCCGATGCTGATCCCAGCCCGCGTGCATGATCTGTACGAAACGCACACCACGCTCCGCGAGTCGCCGCGCCATGAGGCAGTTGTAGGCATAGCTGCCCTGGCGCAGCACATCGGGGCCATACATGTCGAGGATGTGCTTCGGCTCGTTCGAGAGGTCCGTCAGCTCCGGCACACTGCTCTGCATCCGATACGCCATCTCATACTGCGAGATACGCGTGGCGATCTCGGGATCGCCATGATCACGCAGCTTGATGGAGTTCAGTTCGTTCAGGCCATCGAGCATCGTGCGGCGCACCTCGCGGCTCATACCTTCGGGATTGCTGATGTATAAAACTGGATCGCCACTGCCGCGAAACTTCACGCCCTGATACTTTGAAGGCAGGAAGCCGCTGCCCCAGTAGAAATCATAGAAGATCTGGCCGCAGGAAGCTTCTTTGTCGCGGCTCGTCATCACCACAAAGGCGGGCAACTCTTCGCACTCGCTTCCGAGGCCATAGCTGAGCCACGACCCAATCGCCGGACGCCCCGCCTGCTCAGCGCCGGTCATGAGAAAGGTGATGGCAGGCGCGTGGTTCACCTGCGTCGTGTGCATCGACTTGATGAAGCACAGCTCATCCGCGATTTCGCCGATGTGTGGCAGGAAGGAACTCACCGTGGCACCGCTTTGGCCATGCCTGGAAAACTCCGTGATCTCTCCCAGCACAGGCCGAGCCGTTTGTCCGCCCGTCATCGTGCTGAAGCGTTTGCCTCCCACCACGCTGTCGGGAATCTGCGTGCCGTGCATCTTTTTCAGCATCGGCTTGTGATCAAAGAGATCGACATGCGATGGCGCGCCGTTTTGCAGCAGATAGATCACCCGCTTTGCCTTCCCCAAGAAATGCGGCAGCGTCGGAGCCAGCGGATCAGGAGCCTGCGCCGAGTAGCCCTGATTCGTCATCAGCGATCCGAGCGCCAATCCACCCAGCCCCATCGCTCCCTGCCCGAACAAAGCACGGCGGGTGAGATTTTGAAGAGGATGCGTGGTGTCGGTCATGCGTAGTGAGAACATGAACGTCATCTGCGACCCGGAACTTTGCCGATCAGCACGGACATCGGCAAATTGTCCAGCCCAAGGAGCTTGCCACTTATGATTCAAGCACTACCAGAAACACACGCATGACTCCCACACCCGCTTGGCGGCTTGAGCACACTTACACCCGGCTTCCTGGTTTGTTCTTCACCGAGGTGGAGCCCACGCCCGTCGAGAAGCCGCAGATGGTGATTTTCAATGAAGCGCTCGCAGCTGAACTCGGCCTGCCTCAGGAAGATGCGGCGGTGTATGCGGGAAACACGCTACCGCCCGGTGCACGGCCCATCGCGCAGGCTTATGCGGGGCATCAATACGCGAACTTCACCGGCCTGGGAGATGGTCGAGCCATCTTGCTCGGCGAGCAGATCACGCCGGATGGCGAGCGCTTCGACATCCAGCTCAAAGGCCCTGGCCCCACGCCTTATTCTCGGCGCGGTGATGGCCGCGCTGCTTTGGGGCCGATGCTGCGCGAATACATCATCAGCGAGGCCATGCACGCGCTGGGCATCCCGACGACTCGGAGTCTCGCCGTAGTGACAACTGGGGAAAAGGTCTGGCGTCAGGATGGCGGCCTTCCTGGCGCCGTGCTCACCCGCGTGGCTGCCAGCCACATACGTGTGGGCACTTTTGAATGGGCGGCAGCGCATCGCGATGTCGAGGCGCTGCGTTCGCTGGCCGAGCACACGCGACAGCGGCACTATCCCGAGATCGAAAACAATGCCGTGGCACTATTTGAAGCCATCTCAGAGCGTCAGGCCAGACTGCTCGCCCAATGGATGCTCGTCGGCTTCGTCCACGGCGTGATGAATACGGACAACATGGCCCTCAGCGGCGAAACCATCGACTATGGTCCCTGCGCCTTCATGAATGCCTATGATCCCGCCACCGTGTTCAGCTCGATTGATCGCAACGGTCGTTATGCCTATGGCAATCAGCCGCCCATCGCCCAGTGGAACCTCGCACGGCTTGCCGAGGCCATGCTGCCGCTGTTTCACGAGGACGAAAAGCAGTCCGTCGAGATCGCCAACGAGCTGATCCCGAAGTTTGACGAGCGCTTTAGGCAGCACTGGCTCGCCGGCATGAGAGCCAAGCTCGGCCTCTTCACCGAGGAAGCCGAAGACGCCGCCTTGATCCAGGATCTGCTCACTCAGATGAAGGAAGCCGACGCCGACTTCACCAACACCTTCGCTGCCCTCACCACTGGCCGCTACGAGCTCGATGTCTGGCACGCTCGCTGGCAAAATCGACTCGCCAAACAGCCGCAATCCCGTGACGAAGCCTCGCAGCTCATGCGCCGCAGCAATCCCGCCTTCATCCCACGCAATCACAAGGTCGAAGAAGCTCTCGCCGCCGCCAACAAAGGCGATTTGCAGCCGATGCACACTCTCCTTGAAGTGATTACCGAGCCCTGGGATCATGATCGTGATCTGCCGGACTATTCACAGTCTGGACCATGCGCAGGATATAAGACTTACTGCGGGACTTAAGGTGAGGATGCTGCACGCCTGATCGCGCATGAGTCATCCTCTTTTGCGCAGTTGTTGACCGTAATTGTCACATTCAGCCTGCCACGCAACACGCCGGGTCAGCCCTCGTAGGTTCGCTCTGAACCTCGAATTGAATTCTCCCATGAAAATGCATCGTCTCTGCTCCGGCAACCATACCAACCTCTTCAACACCGCCCAGGGTCGTCGTGACTTCCTGCAAGTAGGTGCCATGGCGGGGCTGGGCATCACACTGCCACAGCTGATGAAGCTTCAAGCGGCGGCAATTAACATGCCATCGGTGGAGTCCTACAAGCCGATCGCCACCTCCATCATTCACATCTATCTGCCCGGTGGCATGGCCCAGCACGAGTCCTGGGACCCAAAACCCTTTGCAGCCCCCGACTATCGCGGCCCTTACAGCCCGATCAAAGGCGTGACCGGTGAGTACGTCGGCGAGAAGTTCACAAACATCGCCAAGATCCTCGACAAAATCAGCATCATCCGCGCCGTGACGCATGGTGAAGCCGCCCACGAACGTGGCACGCACAATATGTTCACCGGCTATCGCCCCAGCCCGGCCATCAAGTTCCCCAGCTTCGGCACCATCATCTCTCATGAGCAGGGATCACGAAACAATCTGCCGCCCTATGTCGCCATCCCCAGCGTCTTCGCTCCAGAGCAGGGTAGCGGCTACCTGAGCAGCGCCTTCGGTCCTTTCGCCCTCGGCAGTGATCCTGCGGACAAAGGTTTCACCGTGCGCGATCTCGCTGCACCGAAGGACATCGACGAGAAGCGCTTTGACCGCCGTCGCGGCCTGCTCGCCGCTGTGGACGAGCACTTCCGGACTACCGAGAAATCTGACGGCCTCTCGGCGATGGATAGCTTCTACAGCGCCGCCTACAATCTCATCAGCTCCACGCAGGCTCGCGAAGCCTTCAACCTCAATGCCGAGACGGACAAACTGCGCGACGAATATGGCCGCAACTCCGCCGGTCAGCGCTTCCTGCTCGCCCGCCGTCTCGTCGAAGCTGGCACGCGCATGGTTTCGGTGAACTACGGAAGTTGGGACCATCACTCGAACATCAAAGGTGCCTTCGACAGTCAGGCCCCGAACTTCGACATGGCCTTCGCCCGCCTCATTCGTGATCTCGACGAACGCGGCATGTTGGACACCACGCTCGTCCTCGTCAGCTCCGAGTTCGGTCGCACACCGAAGATCAACTCCACCAATGGCCGCGACCATTACCCACGCGTCTTCTCCGTGGCGATGGCTGGCGGCGGTGTGAAGAAAGGCTTCGTCTATGGCAAGTCCGACGCCCTCGGTGCTGAGCCCGACGAAAATCCAGTCGGCCCCGAAGACCTCGCCCGCACGATGTATCGCCTCCTTGGCATCAACTCCCAAAAGCGGCTCGTGCTCGAAGGCGTCCGCCCCATCGACATCGTCAACGGCGGCAGGCTCCTCAACGATCTCATCGCGTAGCCCGTCTCTTTTTGAGCTGATCGTACCAGTGGCATGGTTGCTTTGATTTTGAGGGCAGAATCAAAACAACGTGATCACCGCATCGAAATGGTGCGTTCTCTCCACATGCCCTCCAACGTCCTCGGAACTCCTCTCAAAGGCTGCTGCAATGATCCCATGACCGGCTTCTACCGCGACGGCTACTGCCGCACGGGCCCGGATGACAAAGGTCTTCACACGGTCTGCGCTGTGATGACGGCCGAGTTCCTGGCCTTTAGCCGGTCACGCGGCAATGATCTCTCCACCCCTGTGCCAGAGTTCGACTTCCCCGGCCTAAAGCCTGGCGACCGCTGGTGCGTCTGCGTGGGTCGATGGGCCGAGGCTCTGGAGATGGAGAAAGCTCCACCTGTCGTGCTGGAGGCCACGCATGTTCATGCGCTCGAGTTTGTCTCCCTCGAAGACCTGCGTGCTCATGAGGCGGTTTGAAAGTCGAAGAACATGCCGCAACCGATCCGCCCCTGGTATTGGCCTGAAAATGGACAGCCCGAACGAACCGAATCCTTCACCTGGATTGTCGAGGGCGTCATCGCTGCCTCGTGGTGGCCTGATCCGTATGTTTTCGACATCTACGAGGAGCAAAACATCCGTGCGGTCGTTAACTGCTGTGAGTTCGACAACCGCCAGGACGTGCCGAGTCAGTTCTCCTACCATCACATCAACGTGCCTGACTACGGAGTGCCGACCGATGCCCAGATCGAGCACTTCGTGACGCTGATGGACAAGCATCACGCTGCCCGGGAGGCGGTGGTTGTTCATTGTGTCGCGGGTTGTGGCAGGACCGGGCAGTTCATCGTCGCCTGGTGTGCGAAGGCGGGCTTTATCCCGTCGAACGGTGATCCGGTGCAGTGGATCCGAGTACGCAGGAAGTGCTGTCTGGAAACCCGTGAGCAGACCGACTGCGCCAAGCGGTGGATGCGCAAGCATCGGCCTAGATAATCATTCCTTCGTCACCACTTCATCGAGGTTTAGCAGCATGAGGCAAAGGCTGGTCCATGCGGCGTGCTCGGCGGGATTCAACGTCGCATCGGACTTGGCTTCACCGACTTGGAGAAGCTTTGCCGCATCTTTGTCGGATTGCTGGCGAAGTCGGGTGAGCTGCTTTTGAAGCACGATGAACTCCTCAGGCTTTGTTGGGCGATGTGTGACGATCTGAAAAGCCTGCCGGAGATGCTGGGCGTCATCACCGGGAGACTTCATCACCTTCTCGGCCAACACGCGGGCGGCTTCGACAAAGGTCGTGTCATTAAGAGTCACCAGCGCATGGAGCGGCGTGTTCGTGCGCGTGGCTTTGACGGCGCAGACTTGGCGCGTGCTGTTATCAAAGAGCATCGTGGGGCCGACGATGCGACGCCAGAAAACGTAGAGCGTGCGGCGGTAAAGCGCATCGCCATGATCCTGCACATAGGTCTTCTTGCCGAAGGTGGCTTCTTCCCAAATGCCCTCGGGCTGGTAAGGCTTTACCGAAGGACCGCCGAGCTTTGGATTCAGCAGGCCAGACAGCGCCAGCGCCTGATCCCGCAGCATCCAAGACGGCATCCGAAAACGCGGACCATGGGCGAGAAGACGATTGTCGGGGTCCAACTGCGAACCGTGAACCGTGAACTGCGAACTTCTTTGATACGTCTCGCTCGTGACGATGAGCTTGATGAGATGCTTCACATCCCAGCCGCTCTCCATGAACTCGGCGGCCAGCCAGTCGAGCAATTCACGATGCGGCGGCATCTCGCCCTGCACACCGAAGTCCTCCACCGTCTTCACAAGACCGATGCCGAAAAACGCCTGCCAGAAGCGGTTCACCGTGACGCGCGCGGTCAGCGGATTGTCGCGATGCACGAGCCATTGCGCGAGGCCCCGCCGGTCCTTCGGCGAATCCTTGGCCATCGCTGGCAGCACAGCGGGTGTCATGAAGCTGACATTGGTCGTGAGCGGTTTGTCGTAGGCTCCTTTCTCGAGAATGAAGGTCTCGCGTGGCTGCGGCAGTGTGTCCATGACCATGACCTTCGTGACGGCATTGCTGGCGGCGGCCTTCTCACGTTGCGCGGCGAGAAGCTTGTTCAGCACGGCCACATAGGCTGCATCCTTGCCCTTGAAGTAGCCGATGGCCTCCAGCAGCGCATCGACACCGCGATTCTTCGGCTCAGCTTTGGCGAGAGTGCTCGGCAGATTGCCAGGGAGATTGATCGCTTCCGATTCGGTGAGTGGCTTGCCAGCAGCGCGGGGGAATTTCTTCAGCTCATAGGCCTCCACCTCAGCGGCGATCTTGCCCACAGCGGCATTGGCTTTGACTGTGCGCGCCAGTTCGGCGGGCGTGCTAATATCCATGGCAGGTGCGGCCTGACCACTGCGCCCTTTGCCGTCTTCACTGGTCTGGTTGAAAACGTCATACAATGCGAAGTAGTCACGCTGCGTGAGGGGATCGAATTTATGATCGTGGCACTTCGTGCAGCTCAGCGTCAGCCCCATCCAGACAGTGCCTGTGGTCTCCACGCGATCCATCACGTTCTCCACGCGCGTCTCCTCGGCGATGCGCCCGCCCTCGCCATTGATCATGTGATTGCGATTGAAGCCGCTCGCGAGTTTTTGCTCGGTCGTGGCATTCGGCAAAAGATCACCCGCGAGCTGCCAGATCGTGAATTGATCGTAGGGCATGTTGTCATTGATCGCCTTCACCACCCAGTCACGCCATGGCCACATGGTGCGCTCAGGATCGCCCTGGTAGCCGTTGCTGTCGGCGTAGCGTGCCGCATCCAGCCAGTCCCAAGCCCAGCGCTCGCCGAAGTGAGGGCTGGAGAGGAGACGTTCGATGATGTCGGACAGGTCAGACTTGTCAGACGAGGCCGACGGCGGGAGTCCCGTCAGATCCAGGGAGAGCCTGCGCACGAGTGTTTCCCGTGATGCAGTTGGATTTGGTTTCAAGCCAGCCTCGGTGAGCTTTCGATTCACAAAGGCATCAATCGGATGCTTCGCTCCCGCAGGCACAGTCGGGCGCTTCATCGGCTCGAACGCCCAATGTTTGCCCCACTTCGCTCCTTCAGCGATCCATTGCTTCACAAGCTGCTTCTGCGCCTCAGTGAGCTTGCGATTGCTCTTCGGCGTGGGCATGACCTCCTCGGGATCGCTGCTGAAGATGCGCTTCACCAATTCGCTATCATCGGCTTTGCCCGGCAAGATAGCGTCACTCTTCGCGGCCTTTTCATCATCGAGTCGTAGATCACCTTTGCGCTTCGCGGCATCCGGTCCGTGGCAGTGGTAGCAGTTCTCACTGAGGATGGGCTGGATGTCCCGACTGAAATCAACCGCTGCCAAGACAGGCGTGGCAGCTAACAGGAACATAACTGGGATGGAGCGTTTCAACGCTGGTAAAACGCCCTCCCAAGCCGCATTTTACCGTTCACTTCGGAATCTCGTTCAACGTGTAGTAGCCGACGGTGTGCAGCAAAGGCTGGCCGCTGGTGTTTTTCACGCCATCGAGATGCAGCTCGTGGATGTGGCCTTTCGTCAGAGGCGAGAGGGTGAGGTGGACGCTCTTGCCATCGGCGGCGACTTTCGCAGCGGTGATCTTTGGGAGAATCTCGTCGATCTCGTCGCCACCATATTGCTCGCGGTAGGCATAGACGAACTCGCGCATGGTGTAGCTCTTTACATCGCCTGCGGTCTTGGCATCAACAGGCTGGGTGAAGGTGAGTTCGAAGCCGTCGTTCTTCGCGCGCATCTCATGCACCTCGAAGGGCAGCTTGCCGGTCCATTCGCATTTCTCGAAGCAGTAAGGTTTGCCGCCGCGTGCGCCCCAGCCGCGATCACTGCCGCCAGTGAAGATGCGGCCTTCTGCATCCATGCGTCCGCCGATAAGGCCGCTGGTGAAGCCTAGACGGAAGGGAAAAACGACGCCCTGCTTGATGCCGTTGATGGTTTCCAGGAAGACGCGGCTGAGGTTGCTGTGGCTCTGATCGGCGATGAAGAGCTGCTTCGCAAAGGGGCCAAATTTGCCATCGCTGGTGTCACAGATGATGGCGCTGGCAGAGTTGCCGATTTTTCCATGCACGAGATACACGGCAGGTGGGAGCAGCTCTTTGATGCGCTCGCGCTCTTTCACCATGCGGCCTGGGTCGCCGCCGGGACGTGCGTCTTTGCGGCCACGATCACCTTGGAAAGCCTCGGGGATAGGGTCGATGGGGCGTGGTCCCATGTTTGGAGCCTGCTCATACCAGATGTTGCCGCCTGGATGACCTTGGAATGAACCGGGGACGAGATGTTGAAGCGTGCATGAGCCATGCCACGGGCCTTGGTTGTCGCAGTAATAGACCTCGCCATCCGCATCGAAGCCCATGCCGCCGGGGCTGCGGATGCCTGAGCAGGTGGGGACCATTTTGCCATCGGGTTTGATGCGCAAAGCCCAGCCTCGAAACGGCACGGCGCTGCTGAAGGAGCCGGTGAGGCAGAGCGTGACCCAGAGGTCGCCCGCTTTGTCGAAGCGCGAGCCGATGGCATATTCGTGGTAGTCGCCAGAGACGCCCCAGCCATCGCTGACATTATCAAAGACATCCGCGCGGCCATCGCCATCAACATCCTTCAGGCGTGTGATCTCATAGCGCGTGGTGGCATAGATGTTCTTGTCCTTCGGATTGTAGGCGATGCCGAGCACCTCATGCAGCCCGCTGGCATAGAGCTTGTAGCTCACCGCCGACGGATCATTGCTGCCGGCACCACTGACGATCCAGATTTCACCGCGCCGAGTGCCCACGACCAGCCTGCCATCCGGCAGCAGGTCGATGGACCCGACCTCCATCGCCGTTTCCTTCGGGGTCTCAAAGGTCGTAATCTTGTAGTAGTCGGATTCGACGGGATCAGCGGCGAAGAGCGGAGCGCAGAGGGCGAGGTATAGAGAAAGGCGTTTCATGGCGATGCGATGAAGAAGAATTATTGAACCCACTGGTAAGTGATGGTGATAACGCCAGCCTTCGCGGGCAGGACGAGATTTGATCCAGCGAGCTGTGCCCCAGCTGCGATGATGCGGGCAGGTGTCGGGCCTTTCAGGAGAAAGCTGCCGTCCTTGGCTTCGAGCTGGCCGGTAGCGATGCGCAACCAGGCGTTCGCGGGCAGCGCGCCATTGATTTTCAATGTGCGGGTGAGGGTGGGCTTGCCGTCGGGCTTGTTGCCATCGCCACTGGCGATGAAGCTTTCTTCGATCTCGGCATCATTATAAGTGTAGCGGAAGGTGGGGCTGCGTTTGGCATCGAGCGTGTAGCCTTTCCAGGTGAAGCCTTCGTAGCGCTTCGCTTTGTCCCACACGGGCCATGCCGCGTCGGGTTTCTCGGTGACGAAGAGGGCAGGGGTGACCTCGCCAGTCGGTTGGAAGACATCGTAGCCGAGCGGCTTCTGATGACCGCCGCCGCGTGAGTTCCAATGCAGAGCCGCGTCAATGAAAGCTCCACGCCAGACGACGGCGAGGTTCATGCTCTCGGCGCTCCAGGCGATATTGATGCCGCCGGGATAACCCACGCCGATGCCGCGGTTGCCAGCGCCAGCGATGAAGTTGCGATACAGCACAGGCTCTTCCTTCACGATAAGCGGGATGGGATCGAAGTCTTTCTGCTTCTTGGCTTTCGCGCCCAGTTCGTAACCTTTGGGCTGCCATTTGGAGAGCGGTGTGATGTCGAAGTTCGCGCCTTTCCATGCGGCGAAAACGGAGATCTCGCCGCCGCCCTGGAAGTATTCGTAGCGCAGTTCGTGATCGCCCTGATCAAGCTGGATGCTGCCTTCCTTGATGTCACCCGCTGGATGGATACCGTCGTATTCGACGACCATTTTGCCGTCGATCTCGATGCGCACGCCATCGTCACCCGTGAGGTAGAAGCGATAGCTGCCTTTGCGCGGAGCGTTTAGTTTGCCTGTGAAGACCACGCCGAACTCGTTCTTGTAGTCGTCGAGTTTGATGTCGATCAAGTTATCTGCCACCGCGCCTTCGCGATGAGGCTTGAGCTTCGAGAAGTCAGGCAGCTTGTCCCAGTTGCCGAGATAGAGGGCGAACTTCAGATCCTTCAATCCTTCGCCCATGGGCAGGACTTTCATCTTGCCATTCATGGTCAGCGCATGGCCGGGGAAGGTGCAGACGAAAGGGTAGTCGCCGGGCTTCTCGGGCGCGGTGAAGGTGATCTCCTCCTTTTCGTGAGGGTTCAGCATCTTCGAGTGCGCGAAGATGCGCGGATCATCGGGCAGCCAGTTGCGTTTCAGGGCTTCCTCAGGTTTCTCCATCTGCTTCATCGCCATGGTGGCGGTATCGGTGCCGGGCTGGCAGAAGACGATGTTGTGCGGGAGGTCATCGCCATTTTCAAAGACGACCTTCACGACCTCGCCAGGGCGCACGGTGAACTCGTTCTCATCATACTTCATCTGTGCGGTCATGGTCTTGATCTTGATGACTCGGGAAGGCTTTGCTGGTGCAGCCGCGGCAGTTGGCTCCGTGCCCTGCGCGTCGGAGTCCACCCGCAGCGGGCGCAGCCAGATGTTGCGATAGCGCACGGGGTTGTTGTGATCCTGGAGCGAGAGGTCTCCTTCCTGCACCGTGCTGTCAAACTCACGCAGGTAATGCACGACGACGCCATTGTGGATGACCGTGAGTCGAGCCTTGCCGCCCTTTGGCGCACGTTCGAACATGATGTCGTAAGTCTGCCATTCGCCGGGTTTGAGGCTGGCATTCACCATCGGCGGGTAGTTGCTATAGAGGCCTGCGGCCTGGCCATCGGGGTAGGTGTCATTGTCATACGAGTCCAGCACCTGGATCTCCGGGAAGCCGCCGATGAACACGCCGCTGTTGCCACGGCCCTGACTTTTCCCCACCACGACATCGGGCGTACGCCACTCGATGTGGAGCTGGTAGTCACCCTTGAAGCTTTCCCGCGTGCGTATGCCACCAGCTTTTGGCGTGATCTCCATGTAGCCGTTCTCGACTTTCCAGCGCGGCTTGTCATCGCCTGGAGGCGTGTCTTTGCGTGGATCGCACTTCCACTTGGAGAGGTCTTTTCCGTCAAAAAGCACGATGGCATCCGAAGGCGCGGCTCCAGCCTTCTCTTGTGTGCTAAAGCCTGGCGGCGTGATCACTGGCGGCCGCGGGCGCTGCATATCATGGGCGCGAAAAACTCCGCCTGGAGACATGGGCGGCTCTTTTTTATCAGCAGCATGGACCGCGAAGCTCGCGGCGAGGGTGAGTGGCAGGATGAAACGCATGGGAAAAGGGGCGCGCAGTTACGAGGGAACGGCATCCCGTCTATCGTGAGGTTTCGCAGCAATGAAAGTTCCTGTTGGCAGAGGCTCCAGTTTTCGTTAAGACATCACCGCCGCAGTGCATCTGGAGAGGTGGTCGAGTGGTTTATGGCTTCAGTCTTGAAAACTGACGTGGTCGAAAGGTCACCGTGGGTTCGAATCCCACCCTCTCCGCCACTCTTCGCCGACCTTAGGAGGCGAAGAATGCCCTCCGTAGCTCGAGAGCGAAGGGTGGGCTCCACCGTCCGCCGCCCGGCTTCGAATAGCACGCCTTGTGAGAACTTAGCATCGCATGTATTACGTCTATCTGCTTCGTAGCCAAAGTGACCCAACTCAGGTTTACACTGGCTTCACCGAAGACCTCCGCCAAAGGCTCAAAGATCACAATGCTGGCAAGTCTGTGCGCACGAAGAGATACTTGCCATGGACGCGGGAAACGTATGTCGCGTTTTCGGATCGGGCCCAGGCGCTGGACTTCGAGCGCTATCTCAAGACAGCTTCGGGCATCGCTTTCTCTAGGAAACGTCTGCGTCCAGCTATCTCTGGAAAGTCATAGCACCTCCCGTAACAGCGCTGCCAACTGCACAGAGGCTTGCTTCCCCACGGCCACGACCTCGCTGTGATCGAGTGTCTGCGGTTTCAGCCCCGCCGCCCAGTTTGTCAGCATGGAGATACCCGCCACATCCATGCCCAGCGCGCGGGCTTGGATGGCCTCCAGCACGGTAGACATGCCGACGGCATCCGCACCTAGGGTGCG
>JBIKIA010000430.1:0-4447 GCA_044361885.1 Prosthecobacter sp.
TGCTGAAGACATGCCCGATGTCGTAGTTCGCATTGCCGATGATGGCATCCACCTTGGTTTGGTTCTCATCGATCAAGAAGCCGCCATCATCGTTGGTAAAGCCATCGGTGGCCGGGTTCAGGAAAATCAACTGATCCTCCCCGTTCACCAGCTTCAGCCGGATCGACAAATCTCTTTCAAACACGGCGCTCACACGATTGACCGTCGTCAGGATCGCCCCGAGCGTGCCATTCACCGTGCCGCCGCCAGCCGCCGTCGCATATTCCCCGGTGCAGGATACCGCCAGCCGGTAGGTGCGGAGGGCGGCACCAGTGGGCCTTTCAGCCGCCTGACGCCGCTGGAAGCGCTTCCCCGCCGCACGATCGCCAGCTTGGACCAGGCAGTTGAGTGACTTATCCAGAGGACGATGCTCGCGCAGGTAGCAAAGATAGCTCGTCGTGTCATCACGCCAGTAGGGATCGATGTAAACCGCGCCGGAAGGCGTGAAGATGATGGCGTGAAAGCCCTGCGGCGTCTGGTCCAACCTCGCCGTCATCCCCGGATCATCGATTCCCCGCGCCACGTACGTCTTCAGATCTGGATATTTCTTCGCCAGCTTCGCCTCCATCATGGAAGATTCCTCGATCATGAACCGGGCGAACCTACCATCTGGCAAAGGCAGAAAAAACTCCGCCTCTGGCACTCCCTGCGATTCAAATTCCTTCGGCACCCTGGCCATCGCCTTCTTCAGCGCGCTCAAGTTCAGTGTCAGTGTGCGGGCCATCACCGGCTCCAGCGTGCGCGCTGAAACCGCAGACTTGCGCCGAGCCTGAATCATCGGTTCCGGGGTATCTTGCCAGAGGTCATCGTATGTTTGGGCATACGCAATCTGACTCGCAGTGGCCAGGAAGACGACCAGGAGTTTATAGATCGAACGCATGGTCGGAGAGGCTCTATTTGGGAAGGGTTTCTTTTCGCATCCATTTTGGAAAGCGGGCCTTTTAGTAGCGACACCGGTTCTGAAAGGGAAGGCAATTGATCAAAAAAACTGTGAAGATTTTGCCATTTCCTTCGCTCAAGCTTCCGCAGGAAAGCCACAACCTGAGGCCACGAGAGGAACTCCCAGCGGCCTTATTTCAGAACTGCAAAATGGGGTGACTGAGGTCAAGGCTTGCCGGGGGGCAATTGCTCGTTTTGGTCGGCACTCCCTCATGCCCACCGCTCACGCCTTTGCCCCCCGTCATATCGGACCTTCGGATGCTGAAAAATCAGCCATGCTTGCTGCACTCGGCGTGGAAAACCTCGATGCGCTGATTGATCAGGTCGTGCCGGAGTCCATCCGCCAGCGGGGCAGTCTCAGCCTGCCAGCACCGCTCACTGAGGAGCAGGCCCTGCGTCGTCTGCGCCAGCTCATGGATCGGAACAAGGTGCTGCGCAGCTTCATCGGCCTCGGTTATCACGACACATTCACCCCGCCGGTCATCCAGCGGAACATTTTGGAAAACCCAGGCTGGTATACCGCCTACACGCCCTACCAGCCGGAGATCAGCCAGGGCCGACTGGAAGCTCTGCTGAACTTCCAAACCATGATCTGCGATCTCACCGGGCTCGATGTCGCCGGTGCCTCGCTACTCGATGAAGGCACCGCCGCTGCCGAGGCCCTCGCGCTCGCTCTGGCCCAGGTCAGCGGCTCCTCCCGCGTCTTCGTTTCCGACCGCTGCCATCCGCAAACCATCGCCGTGGTGAAAACCCGCCTCCAGGCGCTCGGTACCCAGGTCATCATCGGCGATACCATGAGCTGGAAGCGTGAAGGCACGGCCGGTTTCGCCGCCGTGCTCGTACAGTATCCCGACACCTTTGGCGTCATTCATGATTACAGCGACCTCGCGAAAGAGGTCCACGAAGCCGGTGCCCTGTTCATCGTCGCTGCGGATCTGCTCGCGCTCACCTTGCTGAAAGCGCCCGGCGAATTCGGCGCGGACATCTGTGTGGGGAACAGCCAGCGCTTCGGCTTGCCGCTCGGATTTGGCGGACCTCACGCCGCCTTCATGGCGGTGAAGGACGCTCTGAAGCGCCGCATGCCCGGGCGGCTCATCGGCGTCTCCAAAGATGCCGAAGGTCGCCCCGCCTGCCGCCTTTCCCTTCAAACCCGCGAGCAGCACATCCGCCGTGAAAAGGCCACCAGCAACATCTGCACCGCCCAGGTCCTGCTCGCCGTCATGGCCAGCATGTATGCCGCCTACCACGGCCCCGAGGGGCTGAAAAAAATCGCCCTCCGCGTGCATGGCGCCGCCGTCTGGCTCGCCCGCGAGGTCATGTGGGCCGGGCTCGACATCGCCAGCGATGATTACTTCGACACCCTCACCGTGCGTGTCCACAAAGCCGACGACGTGCTCCGCTCCGCGCTGCTCTTTGGCATCAACCTCCGCAAGGTCGATGATACGCACGTCAGCATCGCGCTCGACGAACGCATCACCCCGGAAGAACTCATTAATCTCGCCGCCGCCCTCGGCATCAAAAAAGCACGCCAGAAGCCCGAACTCGATGATGAGGTGGAGCCCCACTTCTCCGCCCTCTATCTGCGCGAGTCCGCCTACCTGACGCATCCCGTTTTCAGCCGCTATCACAGCGAGACCGAGATGATGCGCTACCTGCATCGCCTGGAGTCCAAGGACATCGCGCTCAACCGCAGCATGATCCCGCTCGGCTCCTGCACCATGAAGCTGAACGCCGCCGCCGAGATGATGCCGCTGAGCTGGCCAGAGGTGAATTCAATCCATCCCTTTGCTCCTGCCGATCAATCGGAAGGCTACCGCGCCATGTTTGCCGAGCTGGAAAATTGGTTGGCCGAATGCACCGGCTTCGATGCCGTTTCGCTTCAGCCAAATGCCGGTTCCCAGGGCGAATACGCTGGCCTGCTAGCCATCAAGCGCTTCCATGCCTCGCGAGGTGAAACACACCGCGATGTGTGCCTCATCCCCACCAGCGCCCATGGCACGAATCCCGCCAGCGCCGTCATGTGCGCTTTCAAGGTCGTTCCAGTCGCCTGTGATGACCACGGCAATATCTCGCTCGACGATCTCAAAGCCAAGTTCGAGGCTAACACTGGCAAGGTCGCCGCGCTCATGGTCACCTACCCGAGCACGCATGGCGTCTTTGAGGAAAGCATCAGCGAAATCTGCCGCCTCACGCACGAGCATGGCGGTCAGGTTTACATGGATGGAGCGAACATGAACGCTCAGGTCGGCCTCACCTCGCCCGGCAAAATTGGTGCCGATGTCTGCCATCTGAACCTGCACAAAACCTTCTGCATCCCGCATGGCGGCGGAGGCCCCGGCGTCGGCCCCATCGCCGTCGGCGCTCATTTGAAGCCGCACCTGCCCGGCCACATCACCTGGGGTGACAAAGCCGAAGGCGCGGTGTGCTCCGCCCCCTGGGGCAGCGCCAGCATCTGCACCATCTCCTGGATGTACATCGCCATGATGGGCTCCCACCTGGCCGATGCCACGAAGTTCGCCATCCTGAATGCGAACTACGTCGCGAAGAAGCTCGCCCCTCACTTCCCCACCCTTTACAAAGGCCGCAGCGGCTTCGTGGCCCACGAGTGCATCCTGGATCTCCGCCACTTCGGCAAAGTCACCGTCGAGGACGTGGCGAAGCGGCTCATGGACTTCGGCTATCACGCGCCCACGATGAGCTGGCCCGTCAGCGGCACCCTCATGGTCGAACCCACCGAAAGCGAGAGCCAGGCCGAACTCGACCGCTTCTGTGAAGCCATGGCCTGCATCCACGCCGAGATCCTCGGCGTCGAGGAAGGCCGCTTCCACGCCACGGACAACACCCTCAAACGCGCACCCCACACCGCAGAGTTCGTCACGAAAAGCGATTGGACTCACGCCTACACCCGCGAAGCCGCCGCCTATCCCCTGCCCTGGGTCAAAGAGTCCAAATACTGGCCGCCCGTGGCCCGTGTGGACAACGTCTTTGGCGACCGTCACCTAGTCTGCTCCTGCCCAAGCGTCGAAGAAGCCGCCGCAAGCTGAGTTCAAGTCGCCGCGATCCAGCGCTGCCAGATCCGCAGCACTGGAGCCAGCGCGACAAACCCAAAGGCGAGAGGCAGAGACACCTGGCTCACCGCCAGCGCATCCACAATCGGGATGCCCGCCAGCAGCAGGCCCACCGCCCGACCAATTGATGGGCCGCCCTGGCGCATGATGCGCATGGCAAAGAGCACCCAGAGGGCGAAGACGCCGATGATCACCAGCGGGATGAGCGGGGTGAAATCAGCGAGGATGAAGACGGGCTTCATCCTGCCAGCCTCGAACAACATCAATCCGGCAAGCATACCAGGGCACGAAAGTAAGAAGCGAGAAAACCATAGATGCACCCTCGAAGAAGCAGCACCCTTTGCCTCAAGCCTGGCCACCATGGTCAGCCCAACAATGTAGGCTCCAAGGGCTAACGCAGG
>JBIKIA010000118.1:0-11042 GCA_044361885.1 Prosthecobacter sp.
GCAATGCCAAGATCAAGGCCGACCCCGAGATCCAAAGCGACATCAGCAAGCTGGAGAAGCAATGGGGCTTCAAAGTGTTGTGGGAGCCAGGTTCCCCCGCACCGCCCATGCCGGTGAAAGTGCGGCTCGAATACTCCTACTTCACCGACAAGAAGCTGAACGAGTTCAGAGCGTTCATACGCATGTGCCGCGAGCAGTTGGAGATCTATCCCGAGCAGATCACCAAGCGACTCAATGTGAAGAATCTCTACATGCTCGACACCTTCAATTTCCGAGGCTCCGGTGTCGCCGGACAAGGCATGAGCTGGCTGCCCCAAGCTTCATTCGCCTACGGCCTCCGCACTTTTGATCCGGCCAAAACCGCATCCATGGATTTTCTCCGCCGCACCATTCACCACGAGGTGCTGCACTTGATGGACCGTGAGTTCTCCAAAGAAGGCGGCCCCATATACGGCACGAACTGGGACAGCCTCAACCAAGAAGGATTCCACTACAAAGTCGGCAGCCCAGGCGCTGCCAGCAGCCCCAGCCAACTCCGCTTCTACAAAGACAACACCAAGTGGCAAGGCTTCGCCGAACCCTACGGCATGAACATCGCCACCGACGACCGCGCCACGCTCTATGCTCGACTTATGACCGCACGCGTTGCTGATGAAGGGCGCGGTGATCAGCCCTTCCTCGGAAAACTCAAAACCGACAAAATTCTCAAAGCCAAAGCAGATCGCTTGATCGAGTTCTTCCAACTCCTCAAACGCGATTTGGCCATTCCTGTCGAAAGCCCGTTCTATTCAAGACTCGAAGGTGTTTTTCACCCGTAAAAGGCAAAAGCGCGGGATTCGAACCCAGGCCAGAAAATGCCGGGCATGCTTAACCCAAGCTAGAACGATGAAACATACGCTCTCACTTCTCACCGCCGCCCTCCTAGCGCCACTCGCCACGCTGCAAGCTGTCGATGATCCAATCAAGGAGCCCAACGTCCTCATCATCCTCGTCGATGACATGGGCTATGGCGATCCGCGGTCCTTCAATCCGCAGTCGAAGATCGCGACGCCGCACATTGACAGGCTCGCGGCGGAGGGGATGAAGTTCACGAATGCTCATGCGGGGGCGTCCATTTGTGTGCCGAGCCGGTATAGCCTGCTCACGGGGCGGATGCCTTATCGGAATTGGAATGCGGCGGCGATTAAGCGAACCAGGAAGGGCGGGTTCAGCACGCTGGAAAAGACGCACTTTCCGCAGCCTCAGCATCAGCACGAGCCGTGGCGATTGAATCTCGCGACGCTGATGAAGCGGCAGGGCTATGCGACGGCTTGCGTCGGCAAGTGGCATCAAGGCATGTCTTCGAAGGCCGACGCGGATGTCACGCTGAAGATGACGCCGGTGGACTTTGGTTTCGATTACTACTTCGGCTTCGATGCGCCGGAGCAGGTGCCGTATGCGTTCATCGAGAACAAGCGCTTCGTCGTCGCGCCGACTGAGACGATTGCGGATCATCCGGGGGAAGGTGTGACGAATCCCGAGGCGCGCACTGGCGCAAAGGTTTGGCGGCTCCAGGATGGAAGTTCGAGGGCTACCTTTCCACTATCGCAGGCAAGGCGGATGCGTGGCTGACGAAACAGTCGGCGAGCAGCAGCAAGGAACCCTTCTTCCTCTACTACGCCATCCCCGCGCCTCATGCGCCGTGGGCGACGGCGAGCGAGTTCAAAGGCAAGAGCGGCGTGGGGCAATACGGCGACTATGTGATGAACGTGGACGCGATGATCGGACAGGTGCTGGCGACTTTGGACAAGCTGACGCTGAAGGAGAACACGCTGATCGTCTTCTCCAGCGACAACGGCCCGGTCTGGTATCCGCAGGACATCGAGAAGTTCGGCCACCGCGCCGCCGGTCCGTGGAATGGGATGAAAGGCTCGCTCACCGATGCCGGACATCGCATGCCCTTCATCGCGAGTTGGCCGGGCAAAAATCCAAGCGGGAAGCTCGTGCGGAGAGTTGATTTGTTTCACCGACATGATGGCCACCATAGCCTCGCTGCTCGGCGAAAAACTCCCGAACGATGCCGGCGAGGACAGCTTCGACATCTCACCCCTGCTGCACGGCGAGAAACCCGCGCAACCCATTCGCAACGGCATGGTGCATGTAAACTACGGCTCCTACACGCTCGCCATCCGCGATGGGGATTGGAAGCTCATCCTGCCCTCAGGCGTCTATGCCGTGCAGGACGGCACCATCGCACCGGATCACGTCGTTGAGACCCAAGGCAAAGGCCCCAACGACAAGTTCCAGCTCTACAACCTCCGCACCGATCCCAGCGAGGCCACGAATGTCTTCACGCAAGAGCCCGACAAAGCGCAGGAACTCTTCGCTGTGCTGAAGGCGGACATCGCACGCGGGAGGAGTCGGCCATGAAGCACGCACACACCCTCACACTCCACGCCGCCCTTCTGCCGGTTCCGCTGAAGGCTCTTAAACAACGAGGCGACGAACGCATTCACTGCGATCCGTTGGATTTTTTTGAGCGTCCCCTGACTCAGAACCGCAGAGAGGACTCTGCGGACCACTTCATCCAGGCCGAAAGCCAGATGGTGACCCGGGCGTAATCTCCCACTCATGTTTCACCGGTTAACACTACTTCTTTTCGCGAGCGGCTCCGTCTTTGGAGCGGGCATGAGCCTTGATGAGGGCAAGAAGCTTTGGGCGATGATTCCGCCGCAGGTTGTTCCTGATGCGAGCATCGACAGCTTGATCGACAAGCAGCTCGCAGAGAAGAAGCTCGTGCCGAATGCGCCTGCGAGTCGTTCGGCGCTGGTGCGGCGGTTGTATCTGGACCTCACGGGGTTGCTGCCGACTGACATGGCCGATAAGTCCGACTTGGCTGATGTGGTGGATGCTCTTTTGAAGAGTCCGCACTTCGGCGAGCGCTGGGGGCGGCATTGGCTGGACATCGCGCGTTACGCGGACAGCAACGGGCGCGACCGCAATGTCATGAACTATCATGCGTGGCGTTATCGCGATTATGTGATCGCGTCGTTGAATGCGGACAAACCATACGATGTGTTCATTCAGGAGCAGATCGCGGGCGATTTGATGTCAGCGAAGGACACGGCGCAGCGAGACGGGCAACTGACGGCCACGGCCTTCCTGGCACTCGGCGCCAAGGCTTTCGAGGAGCAGAAGCAGGATCTCTTTCACATGGATGTGATCGATGAACAGATCGAGTTGATCGGGCGCGGCGTGCTGGGGCTCTCGGTGGCTTGTGCGCGGTGTCACGACCACAAGTTTGATCCGATCCCGACGGCGGACTACTACGCAATCGCGGGCATTTTGCGTAGCACGCAGCCTCTTTATGGGCATGGGCCGCGTGGCATCAAGGCGACGATGTTTCATCACACGGACTTTCATCCGCTCGGCGATGAGGCGGCGCAAAAACTTGCGCCTGCGGCTCTCGCTTACTTCACAAAGCTGGATGCCGACATTCTCACGATGCACACGGCCCGCAGCTCGCGTTATGGCGTTCAGAGGCGAGTGAATGACGCGAAGCGGCTCGTGGAAAGCTCCAGCGGCGAGGCCAAAACAAAGGCCGAGGCGGATCTGAAAGCGATCGAGGCCACGATTGAGGAATGGCACGTCAAAATCAAAAAGCTCGAAGCCGATGTCGAAGCGCTCAAGGTCGCCGCACCGCCGCAACCAGCGTGGACGATGGGTGCGCGGGATCGCGGCGAGATCATGGACTGCCGCATCCACGTTCGTGGCGAGACGACGACTCTCGGCGACACAGTGCCGCGTGGTTTTTTGCAGGTGATTTCGCTGCCTGAAACCAAGCTGCCGTCGAAAACGCAAAGCGGTCGTCTGGAACTGGCGCAGTGGCTGACGCATCGCGGCAACCCACTCACCGCCCGCGTGATGGTGAACCGCGTGTGGCAGAAGCTCTTCGGTCGCGCACTGGTGACCACGCCGGATGATTTCGGCGTGAATAGTGCGAAGCCGAGCCATCCTGAGCTGCTCGATTACCTTGCCGTGCGCTTCATGGAGCAGGGCTGGAGCGTGAAGAAGCTCATCCGCGAGATCGTGCTGTCGAAGGCGTATCAGCGCAGCACGGATCTGTCCGAGAAGGCAACGCAGAGTGATCCTGACAACATTTGGCTCTGGCGCATGTCGCCACGGCCAGTGGAGGTCGAGGTGCTGCGCGACTCCGTCCTCGCGCTCAGCGGCCAGCTTGATCCGTATCCGCCGCAGAAGCAGTTCTTGGAGCGCTTTCATCCGCAGAAGGACGCGGAGCTTTTCACCTTCACGCCCTTCCTCACCGCCGATGCCATTGTGGATCATCACCGCAGTGTGTATCTGCCCATCGTGCGCGGCACCCTGCCGGAGATGTTCCCGCTCTTCAATTTCGCCCCGCCGGAGCGGCCCATGGCGCAGCGTGAGGAGAGCATCGTGCCCGCGCAGTCGCTCTTTTTGATGAACAACGCCTGGGTGCTCGAACAAGCCCGCCACACCGCCACGCGACTACTCAGCGACACCACAATCGCTGATGACTCGAAGCGCCTCGACCGCCTCTACGAACGCGCCTTCTTCCGCGCTCCCACGACTGCGGAGCAAAGCCGCGCTCTCGCCTACCTGAAAACCAGCGGCCCTGAGACCGCGTGGACGAGCCTTTGCCAAACCATCATCGCCAGCGCGGAGTTCCGCGTTGTCAGATGATTCCGGCAAAAAGATGTGCGGTAAAAAATGGCTCTTCCTCATCTTTTACCGCCCATTTTTTGCCGCCATAGCTGCTTCACTTCCACCCCATGACCACCCGCCGCCAACTCCTTCAGCAAGCCTCCGCAGGCTTTGGTTACCTCGCCTTTGCCGACATGGCATCGGCTGAGAGCAAGCTCGCATCGCATTTCCCCGCCAAGGCCAAGCGCGTCATTTTTCTCTGCATGCGCGGTGGTCCGTCGCACATGGAGACCTTTGATCCCAAGCCTGAACTCACGCGCAGACACGGTGAGGCGGGACGCAACAAAGGCACAAAGCTCCTCGGCTCGCGCTGGAAGTTTGCCAAGCACGGACAGAGCGGCATCGACATGGTAGAGCTGTTTCCCGAGCTGGCGAAGCATGCGGACAAGCTCTGCGTGCTGCGTGGCATGCACACGGACAACGAAAACCATCCGCAGGCGCTGGAGCAGCTCCACACCGGCAGTTTTCAGTTCGTGCGGCCCTCCATGGGCGCATGGACCGTTTATGGCCTCGGCTCGGAAAACGCGAACCTGCCTGGCTTCATCAGCATCAATCCGCTCACCGCGCTCGGCGGCCTGCGCTACTACTCCAGCGCGTTTTTGCCCGCGTCGAACTCCGCCACACTGCTCGGCAATGCCAACCAACCCAGCGCCAAGCTCCAGCTCGGCAACATCGCCAACCCACGTCTCGACAACGCCGCGCAACGCGGCCAGCTCGATCTTTTGCAGTCGATGAATCGCGACCTGCTGGCCCAAACCGGTGATCCGCGTGTGGAAGGCATCATCTCATCCTACGAGCTGGCCTTCCGCATGCAGGGCGAGCTGCCACGCGTGATGGACCTCAGTGGCGAGAGCAAAGAAACGCTGCAACTCTACGGCGCCGACAAAGCCCCTACGGAGACCTTTGGCCGCCAGTGCCTGCTGGCGCGTCGGTTCGCCGAGGCCGGCGTGCGATTCATCGAAATCAGCCATCAAGAGTGGGATCTGCATGGCGGCTTGCAAGGCGGCATGACGCGGAACTGCGGCCAGATCGACAAACCTATCGCGGGCCTTCTCCACGATCTCGACCAGCGCGGCCTGCTCGAAGACACACTCGTGCTCTGGGGCGGCGAGTTTGGCCGCACGCCCGATGATCCCACGCAGGACGGCCGCGGGCACAACAACAAAGGCTACAGCATGTGGATGGCCGGCGGCGGCGTCAGAGCCGGCCACATCCACGGCGCGACCGACGATCTCGGAGTCGCCGCCATCGATGGCAAAGTCCATATCCACGACCTCCACGCCACCATGCTCCACCTCCTCGGCCTCGACCACGAACAACTCACCTTCCGCTACGGCGGTCGCGACTACCGGCTCACGGATGTGCATGGGAAAGTGGTGAAGGAGATTCTGGGGTGATGTGGTTCATTCGATTCACCGCCCTGCTCCTAGCACCGCTGGCCACACTCAATGCGGCCGCACCACCTGGAAAACCCAACATCCTCTTCATCCTCACCGATGACGAGGGGCTCAGCGATGTCGGGTGCTATGGCTCGGACCGGTTCAAAGGCAAGACGCCGAACATTGATGCGCTCGCGGCGACGGGGTTGCGGTTCACGCATGGCTTCGCGCCGCCGCTGTGCTGTCCGTCGCGCACCACGCTCAACACGGGACGCTACCTGTTTCGCAACGGTGCCCTGAGCAACACCTCGCCGCACATTCCTTCCGCGAAGGATGAACCGTCGCTCGCGCGCACGCTGAAGCAGGCGGGCTATGCCACCGGCATGGCGGGCAAGTGGCGGCAGATGAAGGACACGCCGGGCGATTGGGGCTTCGACGAATGGCTCACCGACCCGTCCGGCACCGGTTGGTTTTGGGAGAAGAGCTACATCAAAAACGGCCAGACCATCGAGACGCCGGAGCCGGTGTATTGCCCCGATGTGTGCATGGATTTCACGCTCGATTTCCTGCGGCGGCATCGCGAGCAGCCGTTCTATTTCTACTTCCCGACGCATCTCGTCCACGGCCAGATCCATCGCACGCCCGACAGCAAGCCGGGCACGAAGAAGTTCTACAACGACGACATCGCCTACGCGGACAAACAAGTCGGCCAGCTCGTGTCCGAACTCGACAAGCTCGGCCTGCGCGAGAACACGCTCATCGTCTTCAGCGGCGACAACGGCAGCGTGCATCCCGACAAAATCAACGGTCGCATGATTGACGGTCACAAGCACACGCTGCTCGAAGGGGGCAGCCGCGTGCCGCTCATCGCGAACTGGAAAGGCACCACGCCCGCCGGCAAGGTTGTGAACGACCTCGTGGATTTCAGCGACTTCTTCGCGACCTTCGCCGAACTGGCCAGCGCCAAGATGCCCGAAGGCGTGACCTTCGACAGCCACAGCTTCGCGCCGCAACTGCGCGGCGAACGCGGCACACCGCGCGATTGGGTCTTTGTGCAACTCGGTGCCGAATGGTATGCCCGCGAGCAAGGCTTCAAGCTCATGCACAACGGCGAGCTGTTCGACATGAGCGACGCGCCTTTCGCGCAGAAAGCCGTTCCCGCCGAATCGGCCAGTGCCGACGCCAAAGCCGCCCGTGCGCGCCTGCAAGCCGTCCTCGACAAACTCAGCCCCGCGACCGGGAAGACAGATTCTTCCGCGCCGAAGAAGGGCAAAAGCGGGAAGGGAAGGCAAAACGCAAAGACCGAACCGAAATGAAGAACAACCCCACACTCAGTATCGACTTTTTGGCCGACAAAAAAATGTCCGGTGAAAAATGGAGAATCTGCAGCTCCATTTTTTACCGCCCATCTTTTTGCCGGATACTCTTCGTCCTGCTGCTCACGCCGCTGGCTGCGCTGCACGCTGCCGAGCCTGCCACCAAACCCGCTTGGGGCGATCAAGGAGACGGCACTTATCGCAATCCCATTTTGTGGGCGGACTACAACAACCCGTGTGTGTTCAAGGCAGGCGACACTTTCTATCTGACCTGCGCCTCGCATCACTTCATGGGCATGCCGTTGCTGGCGTCGAAGGATCTGGTCAACTGGACGCACGCTGGGCGCATTTACTCGCGACTCGGCGGCGTTCATGCGGACTTCACGTTCCCCGGCAAGGCGTGTTCCGCCGGATCGCAGGATGGCGAGGTGGGGTTCTTCCGCGGCACGTATTACATGTTCAACTGGAGCACGAAATACCGGGGCTTTGTCTGCAAGGCTGCTGCGCCGGAAGGTCCGTGGAGTGAGCCGGTGAGCCTGTCGGAAAAGATCGTGGGCGACTTTGAGGACCCGTGTCCGTTTTGGGATGATGATGGCAAAGGTTACTTGTTCCTGCTCGGCAATCCGGGGGCGCTGCGGATCTACCGCCTGAATGACACCTTCGATGCCATCGTGGACCAAGGCACGGTCTTGATTGATGACATCCCGCCGAAGGGACCGCAGGTGTTCAAGCGCAACGGCTTCTATTACATCTCCGTCGCTTCCACCGGTAAGAACAAGGACAAGGCGCAGTATGTCTATCGTTCCAAGTCGCTCTACGGTCCCTATGAGAGCCGGAAACTTTTCCATGCAGGCAAGGCCGACATCAATGCCGCACAGGGATCGCTCGTCGAGGTCAGTAGCGACCGTTGGGCCTTCCTGCACCACGACTACAACCTCTTCGCCACCTATGGCCGCCGTCTCTACCTTGAGCCTGCGGGCTGGACGGCGGATGGATGGCCGTGGATTGGCGTGGACTCCGATGGCGATGGAATCGGCGAACCGGTGGGCCTCACCGAGCCCTACGCCAAGCTCGCGCTGCCGATCCAACCCGTCAACGCAGCAGACCCATCCGATGAGTTTGATGCGATCATGCTCGGCGGTCAGTGGGCCTGGAATCACGACCCCGACGACTCGCACTGGTCGCTCACCGCGAGGCCGGGACACCTGCGATTGACGGCACGGCATCTGAACACCCAGGGCGGCGTTTCCCAGTTTGGCCGCACGAAGGTCAACTATCGCGATGACCATCTTCTCTTCGCCTACAACACGCTCGTCCAGCGCCTCTACGGAGCCGAGTCAGACATCGTCACGAAGCTCGACACCACGAACATGATCGACGGCCAACGCGCCGGTCTCTGCACGATGATCGACGACTACACCTGGATCGGAGTCGCTAAGGAGGGCGGCACCAAACACATCCGCTTTACCAAAGGCACCGCCACTTCCGGCCCCGGCGCATTCACCGATGGCCCCGAACTCAAGCAAGACGCCATCTGGCTCAAACTCGAACACCGCCACTACAAAGGCACCCTGTTCTACAGCCTCGACGGCGAACACTTCGAGCCGCTCGGCGATCGCGACTATCCCTACCGCACTGCATGGTATGAGGGCACCAAGGTCGGCCTCTTTTCCTACAATCTGTCATCGGCCGCAGAAGGCGGCCACGCGGATTTCGATTTCCTCCGCCAGCAGCACGACGGACCAAAAACAGCCCGCAAAGAATGACGTTGAGCCTTCTCCGTTCATCACAACGATGCATTAGACGTTTGGCGTGAAACCCTCCCTCCCCACCGCCCACGACGACGTCGAGTGCATCCGCGAGCGGCTGCCGAGGCAATTGCTGAAACTCCGGGAAGCGCTGGCTTTTTGCAGCATCCACACCGGCTCGTGAGAGTGGCAGCAGCCGACATGCTATCGGCAGGATCAAAGCGAACCGAATTGCCGGGTGCGGATCTCGCGAACGGACAAAAACTCGAGAGATTGAAAAAAATCGGCAGGTTCGGGCGGGATAGCAAATAAGTTCATGCATGATGCCTTCTGAACCATCTCCGAACCCACCGCCCGCTCTGACGCAGGGCGATTTTGTGCGGCTGCTGATGCGGAACGAGCCGGCCCTGCGTGCTTATTCGCGATCATTGCTTCCGGATTGGCATCTGGTGGACGAAGTGATTCAGGAGGCGAGCGTAACGCTGTGGGAGAAGTTTGATCAACTCCGCGACGAGGCGGGCTTTCTGCCGTGGGCGAAGGTGGTGGCGCGCTTTGAGGTGCTGGGATGGCTGCGCGACAAAGGGCGTGACCGGCTGGTGCTGAATGAGGAGGTGGGGTTCTTCCGTGGCACGTATTACATGTTTAACTGGAGCACAAGAATGATGAGCTGCAGTGCCCTACTGTGTAATGTGCATGCCACCGCTGAGAATGGGCGAGGTGGTGTTTGTCTCGCCAGTGAGCGGCTTCTGGGGGAGCAGGAAGTAACCCTTTGCCTTCAGCGGGCCTGAAGCTGGCCGCACAATCATGCCTTGATACGTGGCGGTGCGCGTGAGGGATGGCAAAGTATCCACGAGCGTGAAGGCGCCGCTCACAGTTCCGGTGTTCTTGTTGATCTTCAGAGTGGCTTTCGCCGGGTTCTGGCCGCTGACAAAGGTGGGCATCGTGACGAGGTTCGCTGCGCTGTAGTCGAAGGCACTAACATTGGGACTGATCGCTGCGAGACTCAGGCCGCCTTGGGTAAAGCTGAGCGATGCCGTGCCCGGATCGGGCAGCCCAATGATCCAATGACCTGTGGCAGCAGGTGCGAGATACTTGCCATAGACGCTGAGATTGATCGGTCCAAACGTTGTCCTGTAAGCGCGTGTGGTGGTCGTGAGTTTGAACCAGGTGAGCGTGCCACTGACGGGGTTGTCGCGGAACAAACCAGCACTGTCTTCGACAAGCGTGAGCGCGCCCGTGATGGAACCACGGGCGGCGTAAAGTGAAGTGTAAACGGCGATCTCGCCATTGGGTCCGAGGATGCCTGCGCTGCTGATGGTCTGGCCGTCGGCTGCCTTGCCAGTCAGTGTGAACGTGCCTGCGGCGGTGACGGTGAAGGATGCATAGCCGCTGCCTTGCGGGATGCCGACTTGTCCGATGTCGCCGTTGTCAGCGAGGTCGATGCCAACACTGTAGTAGCCGACGCGGTGGATAGCTGGATCGGAGGCACTCCATACGGAGCGCCAGCCATTGACTGGGGCGCTGCCGTGGGTGCCGGTGACCAAGTTGGTAGTCAGGTGAAGCGTAAGTGATAACACTGCGCCGTCGATGGTCGTGGTAACTTGCGGCGCGGTCGAGTTGAGAAAGCCGGTGGAGCTGGTCGTAGTCGCGCCTTTGGTGATCTTCGCGGTGTAGGTGCCGTTGGACGTGGTGGTCAAGGTCAGCCGTGCGCCGAGGCCCGCATTGACGCTGGAATGCCGTCCGACAAGCCCCGTGAAGCTGCCGATGATGTTGGTCGGCAAGGCTTTCACAATGAGCACGGCGCTCACCACGGGGCTGGTGCCTGCTGGGTTCGTGGCTCTGACTTTAACGGTAAACACGCCGCTCGTACTTGCTCG
>JBIKIA010000593.1:0-3300 GCA_044361885.1 Prosthecobacter sp.
TAATGAAACCTGTTGTTGGGTTCGCTGTGATACCTTTTGGCAAGCCGGTGATGGTGAAGGTCCTTGGCAGATTCGTTGCTGTCATCGCGGCGCTGAAGCTGGTGCCGACGGTCGTGGTGCCGAGCGTGAAGGCGTTCACCACCGGCGCTCGATAGGTGGCGTGGATGGTGATGGTGAAGGTCTTTACTGTGAAGAGGCCTGCGTTGTTGGTAAGCATGATGGCAAAGTCGTAGATGCCTGCCGTGGTTGGCCTGCCACTGATGATGCCTGCGGCGCTGAGGTTCAATCCCGTGGGCAAGGTGCCGCTGCCGAGCATCCAGGTCGCGGGTGCCAGGGCTCCTGTGGCAGTCAGGGTTTGGGTGTAAGGCACCGCTTTCACGCCAGTGCTGAGTGTCGCTGTCGTGATGCTTGGGAAATTAGGATTGATTGTTGTGACATCTCCTGGGCTGGGCGCGGCGGTGGTCCAGTTGATGAAATCATCCCCATAGTTGCCCACTGGATTTTTGTGCAAGGAGTAGCCGTATCCGTCAGCAGCACCCGCCCACGGCGAACGAGGGGAATAGCGGACGCGATCCACGCGCACATACTGACGGACATTTTGGGCATCCACTCCACCGGGCCGCGAGAGTTCGATAGGCTCACCGAGGCCACTGAGACTACCGCTGGTCCATTGATAAATGAGGGTGCCACTCGGCACGGTGTAGCTGGCGCTGAACTGCGAAAGACTGCGCGTGAGGATGATGCGTTGCCCTGGCTGTAGGGTCAGGGGAGAGTCGCTCGGGAAGTCAAACAGGATGCCCTCCGTCATGCGCCACGGTACAGCATTGACCGCATCGTAGAGTGTGACTGGCGATGCGGAGACATTGGTTAGCTCGATGAACTCTGCCTGCGGAGAAACGCCTGTGCCTGGCTGATAGTGAATCTCAGTGATGACGATGGGGCCAATGCGTGCCGCGCTATTAGCGGCACCGGGCGTGGCGCTCGAGAGTGGCACGAAAGCATAAGTGTCGGTGCTCGCCTTGTAGATGTTGCCGACCGTTTCGCCCTCTAAAGCTGGGCCAAATGTAACCTGAGTGCGGTAGTCGGTGAGCACGTCGTTCACGGCGGAGGTGAGATAAAGTGTGTCGCCAGCGCTACTCAGGCCAAAGCCAATGAGCTTCCCGGGATCAGTGCTCGATAGCCCAAAGTGGCTGTCCTCATGAAACGCGACGTAACCTCCAGCGGGCAAAATAGTGCCAGTGGGGATGCGATATTTTTTCAAGTCTGCGCCGTCGTCACTGAGAAACCAACCGCCGATGGCAATGGCGCTGCGGGTTGTGTTGTAGAGTTCAATCATGTCACTCGCGGGCGCGACGGATGCGCTGAGGACTTCGTTGATGATGACACGATTGTCCGAGCCCGTGCCGAGCCAGCCGGGCGTGCCGTGATATTCGGCGCTGGGACGCCAGTGGTCGCTGTCTGAAAGCGCGACCCCTTTCTCTGCGGCGCTGATGATGGGTATCGCGGATGGGCTAATGACTTCCGCAGAACTGCCGCGTCCATCCGCGCGGTCCGGCCACGCGCCGGAGTCACTGTAGGCAAAGGTGCAAATCACAGCGCCGCTCGCGGCCAGGACGGTGAGTGATTCGCCGCTGTTGGCCAGCGAGCCGTTCCACACGCCAGCGAGTTTGATCCCCGCATGATACCAAGGCGAACCGGTGGTGCGGTAACGTGCATCAAAGAGCGCGGCGTCTTTGGCAACGACGATGCGACTACCCGGGGCGAGCACGCTCGCGATGGGAAAAACAAACTCCACAGCGCCAGTGAGCCTCACGCCGCTAGCATCAACAAAGGTGGTGCTCGTATTCACAAACTCGATGAACTCGGTGTCGGGCAGGTCGGCAGGATGATAGTGAATCTCACTCGGGCAAAAATTGGCGAAGGTCGCGGCAGAGGTGCCGGTGAGCACGAAGGACGCTTCATTGAGCGCGGACCAGTCGTCGTTCGCGAAAGCTCGCACGCGCACCTGAGTGGGTCCCGCGATGACGAGCGGTGACGCGGACGTGAGTGCGGAAGGATTCACACCGCCGCCGGGCAGACGCGGATCACTGCCGTCGGTCGTGTAATAGATGATGCCCGCAGGCACCCTGAACGTGACTCTAAATCCATTGGCCACCATTCCACCCTGCCGATTCATCTCCACCGGTTCGACGGGCCACCAACCTTCGTGTCGCCGAAATTGCGCGATCAACACCGCAGAGCGCTTCGGGAAGTAGGTGTTCTTCATATACTTCCACTCGTTGACCCACTCCTGATTGCGATCCCACGGCAACGCTGAGATGCTAGACTCCGGCTGCCAACGTGCGGACTCCGCAACAATGGCTGTGTAAATCTCATTGATGCGTGCATCGTAGAATGGGCCTGCGACTGCTGGGGTGAGCACACCACCGTGATAGCAGTGCCGGTAAGCGCGGTCACGGAATAGCACGCGGAAGTCGGCATGAGTCATGAGCGCATTAAAAATCCCATCCGGCACGTCATTGTAGGTGCAGTCAGCGTTCACGTCTTGAAACGTGATGTCGGAGTCCTGTTGGAAAAACTTCCATCCGCCGCTGTCGATGTTTTTTGGACCAGCAGCAGCCCAGTTGTGCTGGGTGGACCAATCCCAGATATTGCCCGCATAAAAGGACTCGATCATGTAGTCGGCGAGGTTCGTCACATCCACCCAGCGCTTCGCTTCAGTGTAGTCGCCTAGCGAGCTCTTCATCTCTGCCCAAGTCTGAGCCCACAAATCGCCGTTGCCGTGATCGCTGCCCTTCGTCGCTGAAACGGTGGAATGATAGTCGTCGCGCGTGCCGGGATAGTAACTTGCCATGAAGTCCTCATTGGCCCGCTCGTTAATGTGGTAGATGCCGTGGTAAGAGCCGTTGAGATATAGATGCACCTGCCGCCCACGCTTGCCCGGCTGACCCATACGGAGCTGCATTTCGTCCGTCCACAAGTTGCGCATGAGTTGCGCGTCACCACTGCGGGTTTGGTGGTCAAAGGGGGGATTCTCCGCCGTGCCGAGCCAGTGAAAGGTATCGTGCGAGTGTGAGCGAAGACGCAACTCCTTGAACTCAGTCGCCGCGCCAACCGGAGCCGTGGAACCAACGGCGAACACAGGATACTTGAGAAGCGATGGGCCGTATTGTTGGCGGAACTTTGCTGACATACTGAGCTTCGGCGAGGCTAGGCTCGTCGTGCCTGTGGCGTTGACTCCGCAATTGATCTGGAAGCCAGGCTCCGCACCCGATGGATTCATCAGCTCGATGGACGCTT
>JBIKIA010000432.1:0-4409 GCA_044361885.1 Prosthecobacter sp.
GCTCGCCAGTGGCTTCACCATTCTCTATTTCCGCAATGATCTGCGCGAATTCATCGCCGCACGCACTGGGCGGGACTTCTTCCCGCAGGACATCTATTTCCTCAACGAGATCCCTGCTCAGATCGAGGCCGCTGATCTCACCTCCATCTGCGCTCTCGCCATCGTCCTTTGTGTCCTCGCCGCACTCATCCCCGCATGGTTCGCCGCGCGGGTCGATCCCGCAGTCGCCCTGCGCGAGTAAGTCAGAGGTTCATTTGTAACCCGTCACGATCGCGCAGGCCGTGTCCTTTTGCTTGCCATCCTGTTCCAGACGGATCGTCGTCACATAGATGCCCGTCTTCTTCGGTTTGAAAAAGAGCAGGAAGCCCCAGCCATCCAGCACCGGTTGGATCTCGCCCACTGGATTGCCTTGGAAATCCAGCACCGCACCCGTCACGCGGATCCCCGACTTTTTCGGCACTGCCACACCGATGCAGTATTCATGGCCCTTGAAAAGTTGCATCTTCACCGCCTTACCGATGTCCTTGCTCAGATCACCTACCCAGGCCTCGGAGCGGAAGACATAGCCCCCCAGCTTCTCCTGATCGCGCGCCAGAGCCTGCGCCGCCGCCTCAGCCTCTTCACGCTGATCCGCCATCGCCGGGGCAATGAGGCACAGCGAAAACGCTACAAAACACAGCTGACGGCAAAACTGGCGGAGAGTGGCATGAAACATGGTGGTGAACTTACGCAAAGAATGAACGGATGCGAACATAGATATTGCACGCCGTCAAACCCAAGCCTCATTTAGAACCAGCGGTGGCTGTTCCCCGCCAGCACTCACTCCCCCAAGTTTCCGACTTATGGCCACGCTCGTTTTTCATCTGGATGAAGGCACTTCAATGACGCACTCCTTGGAGTCCGGCACCACCACCATTGGCAGGCATCCAGACAGCATCATCGTCCTCGATTGTCCCTCCGTCTCAGGTCACCACGCCATCATTGAGATGCAGGACGACAGCTGCCTCGTTATCGATCAGCAGTCCAGCAACGGCACGCGCGTCAACTCAGCCGCCATCGAAGAAGCCCACCTCAAAGATGGCGACCGCGTGGCATTTGGCGACATTCAGGCCGTCTTTTATCAGGGCGATGCCCCAGCCGACGGCGAAGTCGAAGCCCAAGCCGTTGCCGCAGCCGTCCCCACCATCTTCGTCCCACCGCCTGAAATCCCGCAGGACAGCGCGCCACCACCCCGCCCTGCCGACTACCGCAAGGTCAACAAAGCTCCTGCCAAACCCAAAGGCGTCCGGCGTGTCAGTGGCTATCCTGATACCAGTGAGAGCGGCTGCCTTACCGCCATCATTGTCATGGTCCTCTTCCTCGTTGCCTTCGCCGTCGGCCTCTCCATGCGCCACTACAAGGAAACCGATGGCGGCAACTTTTTCTCCGATGTGATCAGTAAGATAGGCAAGCAAGTGCCGAAGATCAAAATCGAGCAGTGACCGGGCCATCGAGCATGGTTTGAGCGTGTTAAGTGAGACGAGCGGCCATTTGGCGGGATAAATTTTCCGTGTTGGCGGAACTGCTGCGAATTTCAGTTCTCAGCTTCGGCTTCCCGGGGTTGATTGCGGAGTCTCCACGCCCAGCATTCATGAAAACAATCCGCCGTTGGCTTCTGCTCGCCGCCCTGCCTGTTCTGGGTTTGGTGCTTGGCTGGTGGGTGGCACCGTGGCTGGTGGCGCTTCCGCCATCGCTTGTGCAGGAACGTGCGGTGTCGGTACAATATCTGGCGCGCGATGGGTCGACGTTGAGGCAACTGCTCACGGCGGAGGGAGATCGTGTCAGTTCGGCGACGCGCTTTGAGGAATTGCCCGGCTTCTTGATTCAAGCCACCCTCGCGGCTGAGGATCGGCGCTTTTGGAATCATGGCGGGGTGGACCTGCTGGCAGTGGCACGAGCAGTGCGGGACAATGCTTCGGCGGGGCATGTGGTCTCCGGTGCTTCGACGATTCATCAGCAGCTCGCGAAAGTGGCCGCGGGTCGGCTGCAAAAGCGCACGCTCGGAGTGAAGGTCATCGAAGCTCTGCAAGCGCGACGGTTGGCGATGTCCTGGTCGCGAGAACGAGTGCTCACCGAGTATCTGAACCGCATCCATTATGGGAATTTGCTCACGGGCTGCACGGCGGCGGCTTCAGGCTACTTTAACAAGCCTCTGCGTGATCTGACCCTGGCCGAGTGCGCCTTTCTCGCGGCCATCCCGCAGTCGCCGACGCGGCTAAATCCGTTTCGCAATCGTGAGGCGATCCGACCACGTCAGGAGCGGATTTTGCAGGCCATGCGCGAGCTGGGGATGATCACAGATGAGCAGTGGCGTGTGGCGGTGGCCGAGCCCCTGGTGCTGCAACGATACACGGGTGGCTTTGCCGCGCCTCATGCCGTGGAGATGCTGCGCGGGCGGGCAAAAGTGGCGGATGGGCGCGTGCGAACCACGATCAATGCGGCGCTTCAGAGGCAGGTGGAAAAGATCATCGCCTCGCGTCTCGCCACTTTGAAGGACCGGCATGTGACGCAAGCGGCGGCGGTGGTGATCCACAATACTTCGGGTGAGGTGCTGGCGATGGCAGGCTCGCGAGATTTCTTTGCCCCAGACGGTGGTCAGATCAATGGGGCATGGGTTCCACATTCGCCGGGCTCGGCGATGAAGCCCTTCACGTATCAGCTCGCCTTTGAGCGTGGGTTTACTCCGGCGAGTGTGCTGGCTGATCTTCCTGTCGAGTATCCGACACCGACGGGTGTCTATCGCCCCGAAAACTATGCGCATCGGATTTATGGGCCGGTGACTTGTCGGGATGCTTTGGGCAACAGCCTGAACATCGCCACGGTGAAGCTGCTGGCCAGTCTCGGCGGAGCGGAGACGCTGCTGACGCGGGTGCAGGAACTCGGGCTGAGTACGCTGACGGAGTCGGCGGAGCACTACGGGCTCGGCCTGACCATCGGCAATGCGCCGGTGCGGCTGATTGAGCTGGCGAATGCGTATGCCTGTCTTGCCCGACTCGGGGAGTGGAAGGAGTGGCGGCTGGTGATGTCAGATGAGGCTGTGCCGGGCCGGGCTGTTTTGAAACACGAGGCTTGTTATCTGATCGCAGACATCCTCAGCGATAATCAGGCGCGCAGCATGACCTTCGGCACGCATTCGCCACTGCGGCTGCCTTTCCGCGCAGCGGTGAAGACAGGCACGAGCCAGTCGTATCGGGACAACTGGACGCTCGGCTTCACGCCGGAATACACCGTCGGAGTGTGGGCGGGGAATTTTGACAACACGCCCATGCAGGAAGTCTCGGGTGTGACCGGGGCAGCGCCCATCTGGCGGGACATCCTGCTGCATCTGCATGAGTCGAGCCCGGCCACCTGGTATGAAGAGCCGAAAGAGATTGTGCGTGCCCGCATCGATCCACGCACCGGCAGGCAACTGACCGCGCAGTCACCGCCTTCGCGGTTGAGTCGTGAAGAGCTTTTCATCACTGGCTCGCTGCCAGCTGCCGCCACACGAGGCGACTACGATGAACGTGGCCGGGCACTCCTGCCGCCCGAGTTCGCCAAGTGGGTTCGCAGCTCAGACAACTGGCTTGGCGATCTGGTGATCTGTGCACAGAGAGAAGGCACCTCGCGGCCCTGGCGCATCGCCCATCCCATTCCTGGCACGGTCATCCAGCTTGATGCCGATTTGCCTGGAGGTGGCAGACGGCTGCTTTTGGAAACAGAACCGCAGGTGTCTGTAGAGTGGCGTTGTGAATCCCTGCCAGTGCAGCGCGATGGCAGCCAAGCCTATGTCCTTCTCCGTGCCGGGCGTCATGAGTTCATCGCGCGCGATCCCGCTTCGGGTGAGGTGAAGCGCACGCATGTGATCGTGCATGACGAGTAGGCGCTATCGCTTCACCGCGTCCCAGACCTTGGTGTATTTGGCGAGGTCGGGACCGAGGTCCTGGATGACTTCGCTTTTGGCTCGCACGGCTTCGGGGATGATGACGGCGGGATTGCTGAGGAACTCGGGGCTGACTTTCTTCAGCGCGGCGGTGTTCGGGCAGAGGTAGCCGGTCCACTGCATGTTTTCGGCGGCGGTGTCGGCATCGAGCAGGTGATTGATGAAAGCGTGAGCCAGTCCTGCCTGCGGAGCTGACTTGGGGATGACCATTTCATCACAACCCATGACCAGTCCTTCCTGCGGGATGATCAGGGTGATCTTGTCATTCTCCTGAGCGACCTGCCAGAGATCGCCGCTGTAACCCTGCACGAGGGTGAACTCCCCGGAGTCGAGTCCGGCTTTGTAACCTTCGTTGTCAAACTTGGCGGCCTGGGCTTTCCACTTCAGCAGGACTGCCTGCGCGGCGGCGAGCTGGGTTTCATCGCGGGTGTTGATGCTGTGGCCGAGC
>JBIKIA010000436.1:0-4396 GCA_044361885.1 Prosthecobacter sp.
CGGGCAATTTCCGCTGCGCGCAGCCCCGCAAAAGCACCAATAGCAAGCACCGGAATGAGTGCAGCCGGAGCCGCTCTCATCAACAACTCAAACTCCTCAGGCTTAAAGATCCCAACATCAGTATCCCCCTGCTTTCGATGCTTGAGTTCCTCGGCTGCCGTCGGCTCACGCTTCGGCAGGTAGCCGCTTTGCCGAGCGTAACCAAACAGCAGTTTAACCCGTTTGAGCCGGTTGTTACGCGTCACAGCTGAGTAATCTCCCGAACGCAACCAAGCATCAATTTGCTGAGTGGTCACTCTGGCGATTTCACCCGACAAAGCCTGACCAAATTGTTTGAGGATACTCTGCAGTGATTTCAGGTAATGCGTGCTCATGCGGTCCTGCTTTTTCGCGGCAATAAATTCCTCAATCACCTTTGATACCAATACCCCTGTTGTGAATCCTTTGGACCTGCGCACGTGCTCATCGACCGAAGTGATCAAGGATGTTTCACCCAGCTTGCGCCGACACTGCACATACTCCTCCATTGCGGTAACCAGAGGCAGGCCAAAGGGTTCAAGCATGGCGCACACAACTCGAAACGCCTCGCGGTCTTGCGGGCGGAGATCATTGTCCGAACTCATGCCACGCTGGACGCTGAGAGCCAGCAATCGTGCTTCCTCCTTGGCGGCATTCAAGCTGCTAAAAGTCCGTCGCATCCTTCTGCCGTCCCGATAGAAAGCCACCGTAAAGCGTTGGGATCCGCGAACATTGCCCCTATAGATGGGCACTGCTGCCGAGCCTTGTTTGACCATGGCGAAAGGTTTACCCCTACACCGGGAGTGTAGAGCCATATTTGTCGTGCTTTTGTCATGCATAACACCTGCCGAAGTGTCAATTGCGGCGGGTGTTTGTGCTCCAGAAGTCCGTAAAATGGGCGTTCCAGCACCATTTCGAGCTTTGCTTACTGTCGTTTGTTCGTAGTCCTGTGCGGGCCAAGGTGGAAGACAGATTCAGGAACTGTCGAGTGCGGATCTTTCGACCGATGAGCGCACGCCAGAGTCGCGTCGCAATGGTGGTGGTTATTACAAGACGAGCCTCGACGACGCGCGGCGGGCGATGGAGCAGGCGAAGGCCATGGGCGCGAAGTTTGAAGTGAAGGCGCTCTACTGGATGCAGGGCGAGGGCAATGGCGGACCGACGGGCGGCATCGTGCCGACGCGGTGGGATGCAGAGATTCCGCGCAAGCAGGGCCTCGCGTGGTATCGCGATCAACTCATGGCTTACCGCAAGCAGTGGTCGGCGGACCTTTGTACGATCACGGGCCAGCGCGGTGAGCTGCCGATGTTCACCTATCAAACCCTCGGCCCGTCAGGCGATGCTCAGCTCATGGCGGCGGATGCGGATGCTGCGATCTACCTCGTGGGTCCTCACTATGCTGTGCCGAGCGCCATCAATAGTGTCTATCCCCCAGGTCGTCACGGCGATCCGATCCATCTCTCCGCCGATGGTGAACGCTGGTGGGGCGAGCAGGTGGGCAAGGTGATGCATCGCGTGCTGCATCAAAAGGAGGACTGGCAGCCGCTGCGTCCGCGCAGTGCGAAGCTCGACACAACACGGGATGGAGTCGTGATCGAGTTCAGCGTGCCGCGCCCGCCGATGGTGATCGATACGAGCTTTCTCGCACGGCAGGAAATCGCGACGAATGGCGGCTTCACCTCACTCGCTGGCTTTCAAGTGCGCGGTGGTGATGGCGGAGCACTCGCGCTCACGGCGGTCGAAGTCATCGCACCTTCGCAACTGCGCATCCGCTTTACCAAAGCGCTGCCTGCGGGTGAAAAATGCCGTGTGAACTATGGCCATCCTTTTACTGCGGCGTTGGGGACGATTACGGCGATCCAAAAGATTGCCGATGGCAATGAGGAGATGGTGCTCACGCGGAGTTTTGCCGAAGTGCTGAAGCCGCTGACTAATGAAGGTGCGTTCCTCGTGACGAACACATCCGGCACGAACACCCGCGTGCCAATCCGTAGCGTGCGTGAAGAAAACGGCGTCACCGTGTTGCGCTACGAGCCGCGTGAGCTGCGCAACGGTACGCCTTTTGCCATTGGGCAGCCTGTGGTAGCGCAGAGATCGTTCAGTTACGGCAATGTGAGAGACTCTGATCCCGAGCGGTCGATTTACACCTTCGGCGATGCCAGCTACGGCACGCGCGCAGGGCAGGCATATCAGCTGTGGAATTGGTGTGTGTTGTTCTCGGATTTGAACGTTGAAGCGCCATGATACGATTTCTGTTTCTGCTCTTCTTGCTGACCTCTCCAATCATCGCAGCGGAGCTTTTTGACGAGACAAAGACGAAGACGCTTTTTGCCTTCGACAACGTGGCCATCCCGCACACGCAGAATCTGCGACTGGAGATGCGACAGCCTGTGCGGCATGAGGCGAACCCGGTGGTGAAGCGTGGCGAGCCAGGGACACCGGATGCGCATGGTGTGCAGTTTTATGGCTCGGTCATTCGTGACGGTGGGAGGTATCGGATGTGGTATGTGGCGTTTGATGATGCGGTGAAAAGCAAGGTGGCCTCGGAGCGCTGGCGGGCGGCTTATGCGGAGAGCGCGGATGGGGTGAACTGGATGAAGCCAAATCTGGGCTTGGTGGAGTTTAGCGGGAACAAGAACAACAACCTCGTCGAAGTCGGTGGAGCGTGGGGTTTTGTGAATTTGAAGGTGATCAAGGATGAGGCCGATCCCGATGCCACGCGGCGCTACAAGATGACGACGCATGTTTATTTCCGGCACCACACGCGACTCGGAACGCTGCTGCCGTTTGTGAGTGCGGATGGACTGACATGGAGACCAGTAAAGGACGTAAATCCGATGAAGGGTGAGTTGCGAAAGGAGGATCTGCTGGTGCCGGGCTTCCATCTGGAGCCAGCGTGCGGGCTGTATCAGTGGGATGGGCAATACATTCTCACAGCGCAGAACGCGATGCCTCACACGCATCATTATCAGGGGCGAGTGGTGAGGCTACACCATAGCGCGGACTTTGTGAACTGGTCCAGCACTAGCACGTTGGCCTTTGTGCGCACACCGCAGCATGAGTATCTCGGTGCGGGAAAGAGTCGCGAGGGCGAGCAGAATCACGAGGGCATCGCCGTGTGGAATCGTGGCAATGTACTGCTCGGTGTGTATGGCCGCTGGCATGGCGCGGCGGAGTGGAAGGACGTGTCGGTCGATCTCGGGTTTGTGATGAGCAATGACGGCCTGAACTTCCGCGAGCCGAAGCATGAGTGGACTTTCCTCGAACGCGGCAAGGACGGCGCATGGGATCAAGGCGGCGTGATTCAAGGCCAGGGCTTTGAGAACATCGGCGAGCAAACATTTGTGTATTACGGAGCCTGGGACCCGCGAGCGACGGGTGGGTCTGAGGTGAAGCGCGGCGGCGTTGGCATTGCTGTTTTACCACGAGATCGCTTCGCTGATCTGGTGGTCGATACGAGCGGTGAGGGGCCTGGGGACTATCAGATGCCAAAGGTGACGGCAGAACTGATCACGCAGTCCATCGCGGTGAAATCATCGCGCTTTTTCGTCAATGCATACGGTTTAGATGATGACGCAACTCTGCGCGTGGAGGTGCTGGATCACGCAGAAAAGCTGGTGTCAGGTTACATCGCCATTGTTCGTCAAAGTGGCTTTCAGGTGCCGATTGAATTCAAGAACGACGTGAAGCTTCCAGATCGGGTGAGGCTGCGCATCGTGTTTGAAGGCACGAAGCGCACCGACATTCGACTGAGCGCGATCTATGTGAGGTAGCGAACTGGTCCGCCTAGTGAACCAGAAACTTGTGCTGGTAGCTCCATGAGCGGAGATCAGAATCATCGCATGAAGATCAGCCTTTGCCTCCTCAGTTGTTTTGTTCTCCAAGCTCATGCCGCAGAGCAGGTGTTCTTTGCCTTTGATGATCATAACATCGCCTGGCAGCACAATCTGAAGCTCACACTGGAGACGGCGCAGAAGCATCCGAAGAATCCGGTGCTGCGCAGTGGCCCGCCCGGCTCTCCCGATGCGGGCCACGCCATTCTCTACGGCACTGTTTTGAAACACGGTGACACCTTTCGCATGTGGTATCTCGGCATGCATGAGCCGGAGATCGTGAAGGGGCAGGCTCCAGGCTGGTGGCGGCCAATGTGCTACGCGGAAAGCAAGGATGGTGTGACATGGACGAAGCCGGAACTCGGCCTCGTGGACTTTAACGGCAACACGAAGAACAACATCTGTCTGATCGAGGGTGATCCGCACTCGATGACTCGGGTGAACGATTTCCTCTCCGTGCTATACGAGCCAAACGAGCCTGATCCGGCGAAGCGCTACAAGTGCGCCTACATCGCACACATGCCGATTGAGGACGTGAAGGGCGG
>JBIKIA010000437.1:0-4391 GCA_044361885.1 Prosthecobacter sp.
CTCGAAGCCGTAGCCGGGGTAGCTTTCCGAAAGTTGCACCATGAGCCTATCTCGCCTGACTTTGGCGATGATACTGGCGGCGGCGATGCTGTGGCTGAGGCTGTCGCCTTTCACGAGGGCGACCTGATGGATTGGGAAGTCGCGGACGGGTCTGCCATCGATGAGGACGGCGTCGGGCTGGGGATCGAGCGCGAGGGCGCAGAGTTTCATGCCTTTCCAGGTGGCCTGGAGGATGTTGATGCGGTCGATCTCCTCGGGCTCGATCATCTCGGCATGCCAGCGGATGGAGCTATCGGCGGTGATCTCGTCGTAGAGGCGGTCGCGCTGCTTTTCGCTGAGCTTCTTAGAGTCGTTCAGCACGGCGTGATCGAAGTCTGGTGGAAGAATCACGGCCGCGACAGATACCGGGCCGGCGAGTGGCCCACGCCCAGCCTCGTCTATTCCGGCAATGCGCTGGAAGCCAGCGGCGCGGAGAAGGTTTTCATGATCAAGCGTAGGCATGACTCTTTGTAGCTCTCCACAGGCATGCCGCAAGTTTCAGTCGGCAAAGGGCGCTGGGAGATGGAACGCATCGTGCGGAAAGAGATCGGCGTTGAACTCGCCAAGCTTGGATCGGCCAAGCTTGGATCGGCCAAACTCGGGGCCGATGACGTGAGTTCGGTAGTCCTTCTGGAGGCAGGCGTCGAGCAGTCCGCGGATGGGGCGCTGCGGAGTTGGAGCTTGTCCTTGATGCGGGCATCTCCACGTCTTCTTCCTCATGACGCTGGGCTGGCGGCTTTGATGGTTTCGAGTTCCTCCCAGCGTGCGTAAAGGCGGAGGACTTTGGCTTTGGCTTTATCCAGTTCTTCACTGAGATCGGAGGCTTCCTGGGAGCGGGTGATGTAGAAGCTGGGGTCGTTCAGGATGGCATCGATGGACTGCACCTTTTCCTCGGCGGTGAGGATGTCAGCCTCGATGGTTTCGAGCTCGCGTACTTCTTTGAAGCTGATCTTGCGGGCCTTGGGCTTGGCAGCGGCAGGGGTGGCTTTGGCGGGCTCGACCCAGGCTTTGAGTTTGGCTTCGCGCTCGCGGCGTTTTTCCAGGTAGTAGCTAAAGTTGCCGGTCTGGACGTGGACACCCGCGTCTTCGAAAGCGATGACTTGATCACACACGCGGTCGAGGAAGTAGCGGTCATGGCTGACGACGATGACGCTGCCGTCGAAGTTGCTGATGGCTTCTTCCAGGATTCTGAGACTTTGCAGATCGAGATCATTCGTGGGCTCATCGAGCACGATGACGTTGCCACCGCGCTTGAGCACTTTCGCCAGCATCAGGCGGGCGCGCTCGCCACCGGAGAGGCGGTCCACGCGCTCGTTGGTGCGGTCGTCATTGAAGAGGAATCGGCGCAGGTAGCTGCGGGCGCTGAGCTTCTGTGTGCCAAAGAAGACGGTCTCGTCCTGATCAGCCACTTCAGCGAGCACGGTGCCGGTGCCGGCGATCTGCATGCGGGCTTGGTCGATGTAGTTGAAGGAGATCTTTTTGCCGATGGTGACGCGGCCTTCATCGGGGGCGCGCTCGCCCATGCAGATGCGTAGCAGGGTGGTCTTGCCTGCGCCGTTGCGGCCGACAATGCCGGTGCATTCGCCGGGCTTCAGGGAGATGTTCAGGTGGCGGAAAAGCCAGCGCTCCTTGCCCTGTTCGTCGATGACCATGCCGCCCATGTCTTCGAGATCGACGGCGATGTTTCCCATCTCCAGTGCAGGTGGGAGGAGGAGGTCCATCTCGCGCTCTTCGGGCGGGGCTTGCTGGCCTTCGATCTCATAAAAGGCTTCCAAGCGGCTGCGCTGTTTGGTGCCGCGTGCTTTGACTCCGGCACGCACCCATTCGAGCTCCGTGCGCAGGAAGCGCTGACGGCGGCGCTCTCCCTGCTCGGCGATCTGCTGGCGCGCGGCTTTGCTCTCCAGATAGGCGGTGTAGTTCCCCTCGTGCGAGTAGCAGCGGCCTTCGGAAAGCTCGATGATGCGCGTGGCGATGACATCGAGGAAGTAGCGGTCATGGGTGACGAAGATGACGGCGCCGGGGAAGCTCTTCAGATAATCTTCGAGCCAGCGAATGGATTCGGAGTCGAGATGGTTCGTCGGCTCATCGAGCAGCAGCAAGTCAGGCTGGGCAACCAAAGCACGACACAGGGCGACACGGCGCTTTTCTCCTCCGGATAGCGGCGCGACGAGCGCATCCAACGGCGGAGCACTCAGGGCGGTGGTGATGGACTTGATGCGAGTATCGAGGTTCCAACCATCGGCGACTTCGATCTGATGCAGCATCTCGGAGAGCTCGGCTTCGCTGCCATCGCCATCTTCGTAACGCTGGATCATACGGACGAGATCAGCCGCGCCGGACTGGATGTTTTGCAAAACATTGCCGGTGCCATCGAGTTCGAACTCCTGCGGCAGGTAGCCGACGCGAAGGCCGCGCTGCATGGAGAGATCGCCCGTGTCGGGTCGCTCGACTCCGGCGAGGATTTTGAGAAGACTTGTCTTGCCGCAGCCATTGCGCCCGACGAGGCCGACTTTCTCTCCTTCATTCACGGCGAGGGTGATGCCTTCGAGGAGGCGTTGATTGCCGTAGCTGAGAGTGAGTTCGTTGGCGGAGAGCATGGAGGGGGAAGGGGAGACTTTGAGGCAGGGGGGCCAGAGGGGATGGCTTCCTTGGACTCGCCAGAGCGGGTTGCCAAGACGTGGCTCACTTCTCTTTCAGCACCCAGACGCCTTCCCAGTTCTCGGGCGGTTCGGCGATGAGGGTCTCGCAGCGTTTGCGGTAGAGGTGCGTGAGGTCGTCGTCGAGTCCGGCGATGGCAGCATCTTTGAAATGATGGAGTGCTTCCGGGAAGTGGCCGGAGCGGAAGGCGGTGATGGCTGCTTCAAAGTCATCGAGCCCTGCGGGTGGGGCGACGTTGCTGCCGCTGAGCACGGCGTGGATTTGCACGGGGACTTTTTTACCCTTCACGACGACGAGATCGGCACTGCGGAAGATGAAGTGGGCGACGGTCTTTTCCCACACGGGCTGGCTGACGAGGATATCCACGCCGTATTGCTTCGTGGCGCTTTCGAGACGTGCGCTGGTGTTTACGCTGTCGCCGATGGCGGTAAACTCCATCTTCGCGGGGGAGCCCATGTTGCCGACAATGGCGCTGCCCTGATGGATGCCGATGCCGATGGCGAGTGGAGGCTGACCTTCTTTGGCCCAGCCATGATTCAGATCGTTGAGACCGTCGCGCATTTTGAGAGCGGTTTCGACGGCGAGACAGGCGTCCTCAGCGAGGGCTTCGTCGGTGGCTTCATCGCGAATGCGGCCCCAGACGGCCATGATGGCATCGCCGATGAATTTATCGATGCTGCCCTGTCTGCCGAAGGTGATTTCGACCATGCGTTCGAGGTATTGATTGAGCTGGCGGACGAGTTTGTCAGGAGGGTGCCTTTCCGAGAGGCTGGTGAAGCCGCGCAAGTCGGAGAAGAGCACGGTGATCTCGCGCTGTACGCCGCCCAGAGTGCGGAAATAGGAGTCAGGCTTGCGCAGGATCTCGTCCGCCATATCGGGCGAAAAGTAGCGCGTGATGGCGCTGCGGAGCTTTTCCTTTTGCCGCCGCTCCAGCACGAAGTCCCATCCAAGGGCAAAGAGCCCGGTGCTGCTCCAGGCGAGCAGGGGAGTGAGCATGGGAAGGACGGTCCCCCAAGTGTCGAAGGCATGCTGTTGGACCCAAAGTCCGCCGAACCCGCCGCCGATGAGTGCAATCAGGGCAACGAGGGGTTTTTTGAAAAGAATGACGAGCAGCGCTGCTGCCAGTGCGGCGGCACCGATCCCGCTCTGCACCCAGCGTGTGGGTGCCTGGCGCAGAAGCTCACCCGCCTTCAAGGAAGCGCAGACCTGCGCATGAACCTGCACGCCGAAGAGCTCCCCGACGGGCGTGGCGACGGAGTCCTGAAAGTGCCGGGCGGTGGGTCCGACAAAGACAATCTTGCCCGCGAAGATGCCGGGTTTGATGTAGTTGCTCTGCCAGATGTCCGGAACGAAAACTTCATGAAGGGAATGCGGGGCGTAGGCGGAGGGATCGCCAAAGCGGACGGCATGAAAATCCGTTCCGAGTGAACCGTTTTTTTTACCCAGGGCATTGGCGGAAAGCGATGGCACCCGGTCTGCAATGTCATCAGTGAGGCCAAACTCCGTGCGCACGCGGCGAACCACGTTGTCTCCATCTGGCCAGTAAGTGAGGAAGCCGACGCGTGGGTCGATGGGCCGCGATTGTGGCACGAGTGCTTCTGTCGGCATGACCAAATTCTCCACCAAACTGCCCCTTAGCAAGCGTGTCTCGATGTCCGCGCCGATGACCACCTTGTCCCGATGTCTTTCCAAAG
>JBIKIA010000438.1:0-4380 GCA_044361885.1 Prosthecobacter sp.
GGCAAAGCCCAGCCCCTCGGCCCGAACCAGAAAGCCGACGGCACCGACGACCCCGCCGGCCGCTCCAAGAACCGCCGAGCCGAGATCTACCTGGACTTCTAAAGTAGAACGACTTTGAAGTCGCAGGAGAACGACTTTGAAGTCGCAGTAGAACGACTTTGAAAGTCGTATACTGGCGCAGCGGGTTTGTAACCCGCTGATCAAAACACGGGTGAGATGGAATCTCACCCCACCAGCCAGCGAGTTGAAACTCGTTCTAACTTTGCACTTTCGGCCAAGGTCGCCAAGCTCCAGGGATTACCGCACGACTCGTGCACCAGCACCGGCAATCGTCTTTTCGACTTCCTTGCGGGTCGCCATTGAGGTGTCGCCGGGGGTCGTGGAGGCGAGAGCGCCGTGGGCGGCTCCGTATTCGACGGCTTTCTGGGCGTCGTTGAACTCCATGAAGCCGAACTGCACGCCGGAGGCGAAACTGTCGCCACCGCCGACACGGTCGAGGATTTCCAGGCCAGGATACTGGCGGCTCTCGTGGAACTTGCCGTCGTGCCAGAGGATCGCGCTCCAGTCGTTCTTGGTGGCGGTGATGACGTGGCGCAGCGTGGTCGCGGCGACCTTGAAGTTGGGAAACTCCTTCACTGCGGTCTCGATCATGGCCTTGAAGGCGTCGGTCTCGATGTGGCCGAGAGTCTCCTGGCCTTCGACGGCGAAGCCGAGCGAGGCGGTGAAGTCTTCCTCGTTGCCAATCATCACATCGACATACTTTGCGATCTCGCGATTGACCTCCTGCGCCTTCTTCAGGCCGCCGATGGTCTTCCACAGCGAGGGGCGGTAGTTGAGATCGTAGCTGACGATGGTGCCGTGCTTGTTCGCGGACTTGACCGCTTCGACGGTGAGTTCGGCTGTGGTCGCGGAGAGCGCGGCATAGATGCCGCCGGTGTGGAACCAGCGGACGCCCAGTTTGCCGAAGATGTGATCCCAGTCGATGTCGCCGGGCTTGAGTTGCGAGGCGGCCGTGTTGCCGCGATCTGGATTGCCGACTGCGCCGCGGATGCCGAAGCCGCGCTCGGTGAAGTTCAGACCGTTGCGGACGGTGCGGCCGATGCCGTCATCCTCACGCCACTTGATGAAGTCGGTGGCGACACCGCCCTGCATGATGAAATCCTCGATGAGATGGCCGACCTCGTTGTCCACGAAAGCGGTGACGACGGCGGTCTTGTAGCCGAAGCATTTTCTCAGGCCGCGAGAGGTGTTGTATTCGCCGCCGCCTTCCCAGGCTTGGAAATTGCGGGCGGTCCGTATCCGGCCCTCGCCGGGATCGAGACGGAGCATGACTTCGCCGAGCGAGATTTGATCGAAGGCGCAGGATTCACGGGACTTGATAGTGAGGCTCATGGTGTGGGGAGTGGAGGAATGATGTTTGGATGGGAGAAGCAAAATTAGAAAGGGTTGGCTCGAGCGATCGGCTCCTTGCCCGCGAGGTAACGCGTGAGGTTTTCCACGGCGCAACTGGCCTGGCGCTGCACGCTTTCGTGCGTGCGGGAGCCGATGTGCGGTGTGAGAATGACGTTGGGAAGACCGAGCAACGGGTGATCGGCAGGCGGCGGCTCCTGGTCGAGCACGTCGGCGGCATAAGCGAGGAGCTGGTTGGACTTGAGCGCTTCGACGAGCGCTGTGAGTTCGACGAGTTCACCACGGCCGGTGTTGACGATGACGGCACCCTTTTTGATGAGCGGGAAATTCTTTGCGTTGATCAGACCCTTGGTCGCGGCGGTGAGCTTCGTGTGCAGCGAGATGATGTCGGCCTGACGCAGGACATCGTCGAAATTCTCGACGCGCTTGATGTCATACCAGCGGGCGAAGTCCTCGTCCCAGTAGTTGCCGTAGCCGATGACGTTCAGGCCAAAAGCTTTGGCGCGGACGGCGACTTCTTTGCCGATGCGGCCAAAACCGACGATGGCGAGAGTTTTGCCGCAGACTTCGTTGCCCGTGATGCGCGTCCAGCGGCCGGCGGCGACGTGATTCGCCTCGACGACGAGGTTGCGGACGGCAGCCAGCATCAGGCAAAACGTGTGCTCGGCGACCGTGGTGTGGTTGACGCCCGGGGTGAAAAGAACGGGCACTTTGAGATCGGTGGCGGCGGGGACGTCGATCTTGTCGAGGCCGATGCCGTATTTGGAAATGACTTTGAGGCGCGGCAGGGACTTTTGGATAACCGCGCGGGTCAGGGCATCGTCACCGCAAAGGTAGGCGTCGAAGTCGCCAGCCAGCTCCAGCATGCGGCTCTCAGGAAGCGGCCCGCGTTCACGGACGATTTCAAATCCGGTCTTGTCCAGCATGTCGTGATGGATGCCGGGAGTGTCCTGGAATGACGTGGTGGTGAGAAGGACGCGAGTGGTGCTCATGAGTAACGGGTTGGATAGAATCAGGGTTTGGGCCGGGGCGCACACGATAACAAGAAATCGAGTTTTACAACGATTCTGTGATCATCAGATAGCCCCATGTGCTTGCCGCTCCGGGCCAGCACTGTAGTCTCCCCTGATGCGCATCCTCCTCGCCAGCGACAAATACAAAGGCTCCCTCACCGCCACCCAGGTGGCGCAGACATTGCGGCGCGTGTTTGAAAGCGAGATCCCCGGCGTGGTGTGCGACATCTGCCCTATCGCCGATGGCGGCGAAGGCACCACTGAGGCCATGATCACCGCGCTTGGCGGCGAGTGGGTGGAGACGCCCAGCTTCGATGCGCGTGGACGCCCCATCACCGCCCGCTACGGGCTCATCTTCACCGAGGGACAGACCGAAGCCGTGATGGAAATGAGCGCCGCCTCAGGCCTCGCCATGGTCAGCGACCTCCCGCTCGATCCCACCACCGCCAGCACCTACGGCACCGGCGTGATGATGCGGGACGCCATCCAGCGCGGCGCTCATAAAATCCTCATCGGCATCGGCGGCAGTGCCACGAACGACGGCGGCACAGGCATGGCCCAGGCGCTCGGCTACCACTTCCTTGATGCCTTCGGCGCAGCGCTGGAGTCCCTGCCGCGTGACCTCGATCAGCTCGCCCGCATCAAGCGACCAGCCGCCACCTTCGTCCCCATCAAAGTCGCCTGCGATGTCAACAACCCCCTCCTCGGCCAGCACGGCTGCACTCGCGTGTATGGCCCGCAGAAAGGCGTCACCTGCTTTGATTTCTTCGAGCATCGCCTCGGTAAACTCGCCCAAGTCGTGCAGCACGACCTCGGCGTGGATGCCGCCGAAATCCCCGGCGCGGGTGCCGCTGGTGGGCTCGGCTACGGCCTCATCGCCTTCGGTGGCGCGCAGCTCGTTAGCGGCTTCGACCTCGTGGCCGACGCTGTGAACCTACGCCAGCGCATCGCCGAAGCCGACCTCGTCATCACCGGCGAGGGCCGTCTCGACGCCCAGACGCTCCACGGCAAAGGCCCCGTCGGCGTCGCCCAGATGGCTCGCGCCCTCGGCAAGCCCGTCGCCGCCTTCGCGGGAGCCATCGACGACTCACCCGAGCTCCGCGCCCACTTCGATCTCGCCTACGCCATCAAGCCCGCTGAGATGCCGCTCAGCGAGGCTATCGCCCGAGCCGAAGAACTCCTGGAAACCGCCGCCCGTCGAGCCGTGCCGGAGATTGAAAGACTCTTGTGGACCGCATCAAAGAGCGGACTGTAGACCCTATGCCTTCTGGAGCCTCTTTCTTTGGGTCGTTGATCTTCGGAGCCATCGGCATGGCGGCTTTTGTCTATGGTAAGAGCACGATGCAAGCAAAGAAGATGCTGCTGGGAGGAGTCTTGATGATCTCCCCATACTTCATCTCGGACACCTGGCTGCTCTGGGGGATTGGCATCGCTTTGACGGCCGGCCTGGTGAACTGGAAAGAGTGCGGCTGAACTCTTCGGGGACCGAATGCTCCCAGGTAAGCCGCAGATTCGCCGCCTGCTCGGACTTGCGTCGCCTTTTCCCCTGCTCAAATACTGCGGGCCAATTTCCGGCCACAATCTTCCACGCTTTCCCCAATCATGTCTAAACCCGTCGTCCTCCTCTTCGCTGGTCAAGGTGCTCAAAAAGTCGGCATGGGGAAGGATCTGGCCGAGGCATTCCCTTCGGTGCGCGCGATGTTGGATCAGGCGGACTCGACGCTGGGATACTCGCTGAGCCAGATCATGTTTGAAGGGCCGATGGAGGAGCTGACGAAGACCAGCCGCTGCCAGCCAGCGCTGTATGCCCACGGGCTCGCCATCCTGAACGTGCTGAAGGAAAAGGTGCCAGGCTTGCAGATTGCTGCGACGGCCGGTCTTTCGCTCGGGGAATTCACCGCTCATGCGGCTGCGGGCACCTTTGATTTTGCCACGGGACTGAACCTCGTTTTCCAGC
>JBIKIA010000439.1:0-4335 GCA_044361885.1 Prosthecobacter sp.
AGTCATACTCGATGCTGTCCCACCACAGGCGCAGTCCGGTGAAGCTGCGCCAGAGCAGGCTGCCGCGCTGTCTTTCCAGCTCCTCCTCACCTCCGGCGAGCAGCGTGCGCAGGTCCAGTGTCATGCGCGCAGGGACGAGCGCGGCGGTGGGGTCCACACGCGTCCAGCCCTGGCCTTCGATCCAGAGTTCCGTCCAGGCATGAGCATCCGACTGGCGCACGATCATGTAGCCGCCGCGCTCCGACCATTCACCGCCCATGTAGCCGATGACGATTCGTGCAGGCACGCCCGCCGCCCGCATGAGTGTGGCAAAGGCGGCGCTGAAGTGCTCACAGAAGCCAACGCGCCGCTCGAAGATGAACTCCTCCAGCGCCTGCGGACCTTCATAAACGCCGGGCTCCAGAGTGTATTGGAAACCCTGCGCGCGAAGGTGCTCCACGGCACGTTGGGCGATCTGCACATCGGTGAATCCGCTGCCGCGAAACTGCTGCCCGAGTTCCCTCACACGCGGAGATAAATCCTCGGGCAGGCGCAAGGCCGCAGCCCGCTGCTTGCTGGTGAGTTTGCTGCCGGTCTTTTGCGTAATCCGGGAATGGACCTCGAAGCGGTGCAGGCTGTCCACTCGTTCATAGGCCGTGAGCGTGTCGTCTTGAAAGTCAGGCAGCGTCTGGCGGCCCTCATCGAAGGCCTCGATGGGCACATCCAGTGCGGGCAGCCATTTTTGACCATGGGGCTCTAGGGTGATGATCTGCCGCACATCTCCGGCGCGTTTGATCCCCCCCGACGGCGCTTGGAAAGGCCACGAGCCCTTCTGCCAGGTGAGTCCATCATCGCACTGCCAGAGCACCAGGCAGCGCCAGTAGCGGCTGAAATTCTCCGGCGGTGCCGAGTTCGGGAATTCGGCCCGGAAGGACACATCATCACTTTTGGCGATCTGGGAGATGCGGCCCGGCTCCAAGGAGCTGGAGATGCCGGTGACATGCGTTCGCTGGGTGCCGAGTCGCTCCAGAAAGCTCATACTGCTGCGCGGAAAGGCGATGAAGAGGACAGCAGCCACCGGCAGGGCCTGCGCGAGCATGATGCCGGTGAGCCTCAATGGTGGCAGCCAGCCATCAGCCCCACGACGGAAGCGCACCATGCAGACGCCGATGGTGGCGAAGAGGACAAAGGTCCACATTGAGCGGCTCAGGGACTGATCGGTGAGCAGACTGCACAGGCAGAGGAACCAGCCGACGAGGCTCAGCACCTGGAAGTCATGCGGTGTTCGTGATTCCAGCAGCTTGCCTCCGAGTAGCACGAGCAGCACGGCGATGCCGCCCTCCATGCTCATCACATTGCCCGTGCTGATCTGCACGGCCAGCACCCCGGCCAAGAGCACACCTACGCTGATGTAAGAATAGGAAGTCGCGATGTTGGTTCGGGCTTGGCTGGCCTTCGCTTGCTGCTTTTTCCAGCCCTGCTCGGCAAACCTGAGCCGCCAGACCACACAGCCGATGAAGAGAATCACCGCCGCCACAGGCACGATGTCCATCAGCATCATAGCGGTGACTCCGAGCGTGATGCAGAGCACGAGCAGCGGCCACGGCGGCAGATGGGAACTGCGCTCATGCCCAGGCGGCAGGCGCGGTGTCTTGCTCTTTGCTTCCTGCGTCTGTGGACTGGCTTCAGTGAGCGCATCAAGACAGCGCTGGGCGTGAGCTGGGCCGAGCCCAGCGTCGATCTGCGCGTCAGGAAGTCGCAGGGCATAGGGCGTGCCGCTGAGTTCGGCTTCCTCGATCCAGCGGGCGATCTGCCCCGCACGTGCCGACTCGGGTAGGTCGATCTTTTTCCAGTCCATGGTTAGGGCGCGGCTGGAACCGCTGGTCCATTGCTTCACGAGCAGCGGCCTGCCACGGGCCACGGCGCGCCAATCGACATGTCGCAGCGAGTCGCCGGGCTGCCACTCGCGCAGACCAGCGAAGTCATCGCCCTCCCGGCCCGGCCTTCCGCCGGCGGGAGTGAAGCTCAGTGCCTCTCCTTTGATCTGCGCGTCTGCGGAGGGCAGGGGCAGTGAACCCTCGGCCTTCGGATGAATGCGGCGCGTGGCGGCGATCTCGACCACGCGCTCGGCGCTGAAGAAGCCCATCGGATAGGAACTGCGCAGGAGGATGCGCACGGCATCCTGCACGCCTGCTTCTGCCACTTTCACCGGCACGCAGATATGCGCGGATTCACCTCCGCCGATCTCTTCGATGAAGCACCACTTGGCATCGCTCTGCGCGGCCATGACCTCCACTCCCCAGATGCCCTGGCCAGTGGCGGCGCGGAGTTCGAGCGGGAGCTTCGTTGCTTCGCCCGCTTTGCCTCCGGCCATGCGGCCCATGCTGATCTGCACGCCGCGTAGATTTTCCCGCGCGCGCAGCCAGGACATCGCGGCGAGCACGGCAGTGACGAAGCAGAGCAGGTAGGCCGCGCCGTTGTTCTGCACGGCTCCGGCATAACCCATGGAGAGCACGATGCCGATCAGCGAGACGGTGTGCAGATTCCACCGCACGCGGATCGAACTCGGCCTGCTGGATTTCATGGTCGTTGAGTTGGTTTACGGCACAGCAACTTCATCGAGCAGGCGCTCCACTTCATTGAGCCCACCAGCGAGGCGATGAGACATCACACTGCTGGCCACGGCCTGCACGTCCTCGGGCAGGACCATGACGCGGCCTTCCATCAATGCCCAGGCACGCGCTGCTGCCAGCAGGGCAAGCCCGGCGCGTGGTGACATGCCGTGCCCGCCGGAGCGGCTGGCGGCGAGCAGATCCTGGAGGTAGTCGAGCAGCGGTTCGGAGACATGCACGAGCCTTGCGAGCTGTTGCATGTGGCCGAGTTCGCTCCAGCTCATCACGGGGGGCATGGCACGCAGCATCTCGCGGCGGTCCTGACCTTGCAGCATCACTCGTTCAGCTCCACGTTCGGGCGCGCCGAGGGCAAGGCGCATGAGGAAACGATCGAGCTGGGACTCGGGCAGCATGAAGGTGCCGATCTGGGTGGAGGGATTCTGCGTGGCGATGACGAAGAAGGGCACCGGCAGCGTGTGCGGGGTGCCATCGCAGGTGACTTTGCCCTCCTCCATGGCCTCCAGCAGCGCGGACTGCGTCTTCGGTGTGGCGCGGTTGATCTCATCCGCCAGCAGCACCTGGGTGAAAACCGGCCCCTGATGAAAGGTGAAGCTGCCTGCCTCGCGATCATAGATGGAGGCGCCGAGGATGTCGGCGGGCAGGAGATCGCTGGTGAACTGCACGCGGCGGAATTGCAGCCCGAGGGATTGCGCGAGGGCCTGGGAGAGCAGCGTCTTGCCGACACCGGGCTGATCTTCAAACAGCAGATGCCCGCGAGCCAGCAGGCAGGTGACGGCGAGGCGGACGATCTGTTCTTTGCCAAGGATGATCTGGGACAGCGCCTCATTGAGAAGGCGCAGACTCTCCGCAGAAGCGGCAGCCTCAGCAGCGGTCAGGACGAGGTCGTGGGGGGAAGCGGGACGTGAAGACACGCCGCACTTTCACCGATTCCGGGAGGCTACGGCAAGCAAATACACTTCATGCATCGGGATTTGGGATTCACGAGTGTGAGCAGAGTGCAGCCTGGAAACATCGAAATGAGAACTGAGAACCTCACCTTCTCCCTGGCCTAAACCTCCCCCTGCCCGGCTTGCTGGGCGAGGGTGTGGGTGAAGGGATTGCTGGCGGCGAGGTTGTACTGGCGGATGGCTGTGGCCCAGAAGGCGTCGAGATCGGAATCACGCGCAGACCAGAGGCGGTAATGCACATCGGTCATGGTCTCGGTGTCGTGGATCATGGCCTTCATCTCCTGAGGACTGAGTGACTGCGGACCATGCTTGATGAGGCGGTCGGCGATCTGGTCGAGGTAGGAGCGGGATACGTCGATGCTCTTGCGACGGCGCAGGAGAGAGACGTGGAGGCCGTTCACATACGGGTCGAGACAGACCTGGAGGAGACCGTGATGCCTCTCGAGTTCAGGTGGCAGATGGATGCGGCGTTTGATCTCGGCGAGGTTGTTGTTCATCGTCGCCAGCACGGTGGGCGGCTCGGTTTCCTCAGGGGTCAAAAAGAGCCCGAAGCGATAGCCGGAGCGTTTGCCGGAAACGACGATGCCCAGCGGAATGGCCAGCAGCAGCGCGGCAAGGATGGGGCTGATCCAGAGCAGGAAGCTGTGGGAAACGAGCCAGGAGATGACCGTCCAGACGATGCCGACCACGGTGACGGGCCAGAGATTGAAGAAGACCTCCGCCCAATCGACGCGGCCGTCGAGCTTGCGGCGTTGGGTCACCCAGCGGACTCCTTT
>JBIKIA010000440.1:0-4327 GCA_044361885.1 Prosthecobacter sp.
CGAGGGCAGCAGCCAAAGCTAAAAATGGCTCGGCAGGCCGTGCATTTTTCGTTATTGTAATTATAAATATGCTTGTTCCTCCATATATCGGATGCATATTATTAAGCTGTATTAATCATTTCATCTCATGTCACCTTTGCCCTTTGCGTTCCACTCCACCGGTGTGTTTCCAGCTTTCAGAGTGTGCCTTGCGTTCTTCTGCCTTGGCTCGATGGGCGGCGCATTCGCTGCCACTTCCAGCATCGTGGGCTTCTACCCGGTGGATGTTCCGGCGGGTAACTCAGCCTGGGTTTGCGGCCTCGTGGGAGCGGATCTTTTCAGCGCCGAAGCTGTCAGCGTGACGGCAGATGTGGATGGCAAGGCGCTGGTCGCATTCTCTGCACCTGGATGGACAGAGGGAGCCTTTGATCTGCACTATGCCGAGCCGCAGTCCGGCTCAGGTGCGGGTCTGGCGATCGATATTCTCTCCAACACGACCACCACGCTGAAGCTCGACTCCACCCCTGCGGCAGCGGGACTGACGAGCGGGATGACCTTCATCGTGCGGAAGCACGCGACACTCGCCGGTCTGCTGCCGGACGGGGGCGGGCTGACTCCTTTCGGAGATACGATCAGCCTCTTCGGCAGCAACGGCCTGCAAACGACCTACTTTTTCAGCAACCTCTCCAGCACCTGGATCACCGTCCTCGGTGCTGATGCCAGCAACGCCATCGTGCGTCCAGGCCAGGGATTCGTGTTGCAGCTCGGCAGCGCTAAAACAGTAACGCTGGGCAAAGGCGAGATCTGCTGTCTGAAGACCACGGCCACGAAGATTCGCGTGCATGCCAATGTGCCGAACATCATCGGTGCCATGAACCCGCTGGGGGGAGCGACGACCACTCTGGGATCACTGGGCGTGACGACCAGTCTCCAGGCATTCAATGACTCCGTGGTCACCCTGGCCCCCGGCACGCTTGCCCAAACCGGCACCTACCTGAGCACCGGTGCCAGCCTGATCAACAGCGGCACCGGCCAGACCTCCGACAGCACTGCCATCCCGGCGGGCGCAGGCGTCGTGATCAATGTAAACGCAAACAAGAACATCACCGTAGCTCCGGTGAGCGTGGCGCCGTGATGCCTACCCACTTTGTCATGAATTCACCTTCCCTTCTTCTCGGTGCCGTCCTGGCCATGCTGGGTTCAGCCAGTCTGAATGCCGGCTCCATCACGCTCAGCAGCGTGGGTGGGGCCAAGTTCGCCACCAAAGAGGGCCAGCTCCTGCCACATGGCTGTGCCGTGCGGGTCGGCTCCTTCAATCTGCCGAATGCCACGCGAGATCAGATCCTGCCGGAAAAAGGCGACTACGCCCAGCTCAAGACCGTCTTCAAACCGCTGGCCGAGGGGCTGATCGGCTCCGGCAGTGCTGCACAAAACGCAGGCGGCGGCACGGTGCTGCGCGCGAATAGCTTCCCGGCCGAAGGCGATATTTTTGGCACGGTGGCAAACATCAATGCCACCTACATGCCGCCCGAGACCCAGCTCTACGTCTGGGTCTTCAACCACTCGAATCCCGACCTCGCCACGCAGTGGGGACTCTTCACAGCAGACACCTGGCTGGCACCTCCTGCGCTCGGAAACCGGACGCTGGGCACGAACTCCGTGGAAGTCCTGCAAGGCAGCACGAGTGGCAGCCAGCTCCGGCTCATCGATGTGCCCGCGACCTATGGCAATTGGGCCTGGCAGAGCTACTCCATCAACGCCTCCTCCACGCTCACTGGAAGCGAGGCTGATCCCGATGGCGATGGCCTGGCGAACATTGCCGAATACGCCTGGCGGCTGAATCCCGCCGCGCGCAGCACTCCGCTGACCGCTTTGAATGCCGCGAGCAATGGCGCGACGGTTTCCTTCACCTTCAAGAGCCCGCGCAATCAGCCCGATGTGGCCGTGATCGCCGAGTGTTCCCCCGATCTCCGCACCTGGGAGCCTGCGGCCTCTGTCGTGATCACGAGCGATGCCGACTTCGACACCCGCCAGTGCTCCTCCAGCGCAGGCACACGCTACTTCTGGCGCGTGCGCTTTGAAAACGTCCCCTGAAACCCCATGAAACACTTCATCCTCCTTCTCACCTTGATGGTTCTGGGTCATCAGGCACAGGCAGCCACCGTCTCCATCTCCGTAAACAGCAATGGCGGCCCCATGTTTGCCACGAGTGCCGGCGATTTGCTCAGCCTGGGCTCCTGCATCCGCATTGGCGTCTTCGATACCTCGGGCGGGAATCTGACGACGCTGCAAACCAGCGACGACTACTTCGCCATCGACGCGCTTTTCACTCCCCTGGGAGAAAGTGGAGGCAGCAGCGGCACCATCACACAGGCTGGGAACTCCGGCAGCGTGCTCATGATCAATGACCTCTTCGGCACAGGCAATGTGCTCGGGCAGATCGCCAACATTGATTCGGCCTACTTACCCGCCGGTCAGCAGCTCTACGCCTGGGTTTTTAACAGCGCCGCCCCACAAGGTTCGGAGCAATGGGGCATCTACACCTCCACCACCGGCTGGAATTTCCCAAACGGCCTCGGTTCCGAAACACTCTCCACGTTTGAGATTGATACCGTCCTTCGCGGCTCCACCACCGGTGGCCTGACGACAACAGACCGCTTCAGCCTCTCCCCTGTGCCCGAACCAAGTGGATCACTCCTGATCCTCGCTGCGGGTCTCGTTTTCCGCCTCCGCCGCACACGCCGCCACACCTCCGTCTGATCATGAATTTCAGGCTTCTCATCCTCCTCATCGGTGTCGTGGCCGCCAGCCTGGCCACTGAGTCGTACGCTCAGCAGTCTGCCGCACGGCTGTGGAATGAGCAGCTCCTCGGTGCCATCAGGATCAACATTCCGCATCCGCCAAGACACGCCCGCAATCTCCATCACCTCGCCACCGTCATGTATGACGCCTGGGCCGCTTACGACAGCACAGCCATCGGTTACATTCACCACGAGCGTGCCACGGCTCCAGGCAGCATCGAAGACGCACGCAGGGAGGCCATCAGCTACGCCGCCTATCGGCTGCTGAAGTCCCGATTCGCCACAGGCACAGGTGCAGCCACAACAAACGCCGCGCTGGATGCCCAGATGGTCGCCCTGGGTTTCGACGCCGGTATCACCTCCACCGTCGGGGCCGCTCCCGCCAATGTCGGCAACCGCATCGCCGCCACCATCCTCGCCTGGGGACTCGCCGACGGTTCCGGAGAATCCAACGGCTACACGGACCCCACCTATTGGAATCCACAGCCCGCCATGATCGTGCTCAGCAGCAGCGGTGCCGTCGGCGGCATCCCTGATTTCACTGATCCCAACCGCTGGCAGCCTCTCGCCCTCAGTGCCGCCTTCTCCCAAAACGGCATCCCGATCCCCGAAACCATCCAGCCCTACGTCGGTGTCACCTGGCTCAGCGCCACCCCCTTCTCTCTCGCTCGTGACAATCCAAACGAACTCTGGATCGATCCCGGCCCACCCTCCAAACTAGGCACCGCCACCGACGCCACTTACAAAGCCGGAGCCCTCGAACTCCTCATCAAAAGCAGCCAGCTTAACAGCGAGTCTTTGATCGACATCTCCCCCGGTGCTTTCGGAAACAATCCCCTCGGCAATGACAACGGCACCGGCCATCCCGTCAATCCCGTCACCGGCCAGCCCTACGCCTCGAACATCGTCAAGCTCGGCGACTTCTCCCGCATCATGGCCGAATTCTGGGCAGACGGTCCCCACTCCGAAACCCCTCCCGGCCACTGGCACGTCCTGGCGAACGAAGTTTCTGACACACCGGGCTTTGAAAAGCGCATCGGAGGCATCGGCCCCATCGTCAACGATCTCGAGTGGGACGTGAAGACCTACTTTGCCCTCGCCGCCGCCACCCACGACGCCGCCTGTGCCTGCTGGAGTGTCAAACGCTACTACGAAGGCCCGCGCCCTATCACCATGATCCGCTACCTGTGCAGCAAGGGTCAGTCTTCCGATCCAGGCGGGCCCTCCTATCATGCTCAAGGCATCCCGCTCATGACAGGAGTCGTGGAAGTCATCACCGACCAGACCTCACAGCCAGGAGGCAAACACCAGTTCATCTGGGATATCGACTTCAAAAGTAATGTATCAGGTGCCAGCCACATTGGCAAAATCGCCGTCTATTCCTGGCCCAGCGAGCCCGGAGATCCTCTCACCCAGACCAACACCGTCCGCTGGATGTTCGGCGAGGACTGGCTGCCCTACCAGCGCGCCAATTTCAATACTCCCGCCTTCCCCGGTTACATCTCCGGTCACTCCACCTTTTCCCTTGCCGCCGCTGAGATCCTCAC
>JBIKIA010000441.1:0-4326 GCA_044361885.1 Prosthecobacter sp.
TTCGATGAGCTGGATCATGCGCTCGGCGGCTTCAGGATCGCAGGTGCGGACGATGTTGGATTCGATGAGCTCGGAGGTGAGGGTGGCGGGCACTTTGGCCTCGATGTCTTTGATCGTCTTGACGTAAGCCAGGCATTCGTAGGCCGGCAGGGTGTGCTGAAGGACTTTGCGGGCGATGGCCCCGGCTGCGACACGGCCGATGGTCTCGCGGGCGCTGGAGCGGCCTCCGCCTGAGACGGCGCGGATGCCGTATTTGGCATCGTAGGTGTAGTCGGCGTGGCTGGGGCGGTAGGCCTGCTGCATCTCGGTGTAGGCCGAGGGCCGCTGGTCGGTATTGCGGACGAAGAGGCCGATGGGGGTGCCGAGTGTCTGGCCATCGAGGACACCGGAGAGGATCTCGGCTTTGTCGTCCTCCTTGCGGGGTGTGACGATCTTGCTTTGGCCAGGGCGGCGACGATCGAGCTCGTGCTGGATGTCCTCTACCGTCAGTGGGATACGCGGCGGGCAACCATCCACGACGACACCGACGCCGGGGCCATGGGATTCGCCCCAAGTGCTGATGCGGAAGAGTGTGCCGAGGCTGCTGGACATAAGGGCGCGTAGATTGGCGGAAGCTGGTGAATGTGCAAACGCTCAGAGTCAGAGATGAGTTATGCTACTTTTACCCAACCTCTATGATTGGGGATGAATGAGAACCTTTACCTCTCACAGTCATATAGGTTGGGGATAACTCCAATAACCGTGTTCCTGCTCTCTGACTCAAGGGTTCCACGACGACGAAACAGGCCGATAAGATTGGGCACAGCTTGTGAGCGGTCAGCAACAAGTCGCAGTTGTGAAGGTTGCTCTCAGAGTTGAGGGGAGTTTTGCCCAGACTGCTCACATGAAATGGTGGAATTTTTAGTGGCTGTATAATCGGGTTTCAGCCCCTGAATGCCTGCCTCTAAAGCGACTCTGGCGGCCTCAACTTCGGCTTCCTTTTTGCTACGGCCGACCCCGCGGCCGAGTTCCTGACCGCACCAAATGACAGCGGAGACGAAGGACTTTGCGTGGTCAGGACCGGATTGAGAGATGATTTGGTAGTGCGGTGACTGGGGATTAATGGCTTGAAGAATTTCCTGGAGTTGCCCCTTGGGGTTCTTGTCCACTGGTGCAGCTCCGAGATTGTCGAGGAGTTTGGTGAACAGGCGATGCGCCAAAGCTCTGGCCGACTCCATGCCACCATCGAGAAACACGGCCCCGGCAATGGCTTCGAGCGCATCGGCGAGGGAGGAGTCACGTTCACGTCCTCCATGGGCTTCCTCGCCACGGCCCATGAGAAGGAATTTGCCGAGACCGATCTGACGAGCCACATGGGCGAGCGCTTTGGCGGAGACGAGTTGGGAGCGGACTTTCGTCAACATTCCTTCATCGGCATCGCGGTAGCGCTGGAAGAGCATCTCGGAGAGAAGGAGCTGGAACACCGCATCTCCGAGGAATTCGAGGCGCTGATTGTCGGGCAGAGTACGCTGGCTCTCGTAGCCCAGACTTGAATGAGTGAGCGCCTGGCTAAGCAGAGAGCGATCTCGGAAAGAGTAGCCGAGGACGGATTCGAGGAGTTCCATGAGCGCGACTGGAAGCGAAGGCGCCTGTCTTTAGCAAGCGACATATGCGGAGTGTTCCGGCAACGCTGCCAAAGTGGGGTGATCGACGGGGCTCGAACCCGCAACAACCAGAATCACAATCTGGAGCTCTACCATTGAGCTACGACCACCATTTTGAGCGGCCCGATAGTAGCTTAACCGCCTTCGTGTGCCAGCAGTTTTTTTGGTTGTCAATGTCCCCGGTCTCCAGCACTCTCCACCTTCCATGAGCGTACCCCCAAATCGAGGCAATTCATCACGTCCAGGCGGACCCCCGCGTCCCGGTGGTCCACCACGTCCAGGAGGCGGCAGCGGCCCACCACGTCCGGGCGGTAGTGGCCCACCACGCCCAGGTGGCAGTGGACCGCCTCGTCCCGGTGGTAGTGGTCCCCCCCGCCCAGGTGGCAGTGGACCGCCTCGTCCCGGTGGTAGCGGTCCCCCGCGCCCTCCAGGTGCCGGAGGAGGCCCGCCTCGCCCCGGTGGTACGGGTGGTGGTCCCCCACGCCCAGGCGGCAGCGGCCCTCCAGGCAATCGCGGCGGCCCTAGCCGTGGTGGTTATCGCGGCGGATCACGCGGTGGTTCCCGCGGCGGTCCTTCGCAGCGCCGTCCTGAGCCGCCTCCAGTGGATGATCTTCAGCAGAAGGAAGAGGCCATTGAGCTGGAAGGTGTGATCACCGCCGTGCTCGCTGGTACCATGTTCCGCGTGAAGCTGAAAAATGAACACGAAGTGCTGGCCCACATCTCGGGCAAGATGCGCAAGAAGTTCATCCGACTCGTGATCGGTGATGGTGTGAAGTTGGAAATGTCACCCTATGACATGGACAAGGCACGCATCGTTTACCGTCTCTGACTTGGAGCTGCACTGAATGGGCAAGGACATCGTCTATTTCGATCTGGAAACCCGCCGCACCGCGAACGACGTGGGCGGCTGGGGGAACAAGCACAAGATGGGCATCTCCATCGCCGTGACTTTCAGCACGAAGAATAACGAATACCGCATCTTCGAAGAGGAAGAGACGAACGACCTCATCGAGCAGCTCGTGCGTGCGGATCTCGTCGTCGGCTTCAATCACATTAGCTTCGACTACGAGGTGCTCATGGGTCACACGATCTTTGATTTCCGGGATCGCGTGAACAGCTTTGATCTGCTTGTCGATCTCGAAAAGCAGCTCGGGCACCGCATCAAACTGGAAGATGTTGCGGCTGCGAGCCTCGGTGCAGGCAAGACGGCAGATGGCCTGCAGGCCTTGCGCTGGTGGCAGCAGGGGAAGGTTCTGGAGATCGCCGAATACTGCGCCTATGACGTGAAGGTCACCAAGGAAGTCCACGAATTCGGCGCAAAGAATGGCTTCGTGAAGTTTCACGACAAGAATGGCCGCGAACAAAAAGTGGCCGTGAAGTGGAGCCTCGATTGAGGCTCAACGACGTCTCAGTCGAACCAAGATCGCTGCGTGATCGCTGCCTGAGAGGCACCAGATCTTCTTTGCCTCGATCACCTCCCAATCTTTGCCGACCCACACATGGTCGATGCTGAGAAGCGGCAGTCCCATCGGCCAGGTCTCGCGAAAGCCGGTGCCACCGACTTCGAGTGCATTCGTAAACCTTGCGCGATAACCGTCCAGCATCGCCGACTCCAGCGGCGTATTGAAGTCACCGACGATGATGGCGTCACTCCGATCCTGACTCTGTGCAAGGGCCTCGGCGAGCTGCTGTTCTCGCGAGTGGAAGAAGTGCGGCGTCACATCGGCGACAACGACGGGAAAGGCCGGGCCGAGGTCATTCACTTCAAAGCGTGCATAAGCACCGGCACCATCCAGCTTCCCACGCTCGCGGTAGCGCGATGGCACCCGCGAAAGCCACAAGATACCACGCGGCATCCAGGCCACGGTGTAGCTGGGCAGCAGGGCTTCATACGATGGAAGCAGCGGGCTGACATTCTTCCCTGGTTCGACAAAGGCGACGAGATGCGGGTTCAGCTCTTTCACCATTTCCACAGCTTCGCGGTCCAGTTGGTTCGGGCGGCAGAGGTTCCAGTAAAGAAGTGTGACTTCGTTCGGAGTTTCGGATTTAGCCGGACCAACCGCGAACGACAAGGAGGTCATCGCCCACCAAATCGTCAGCGAGATCATCGCCGTGACTGCGGGGATCTGCTGCCAACGGACACGGCGCGAATCAACTGCGAGCACGAAAGCCAGGGCAATGAGACATGGCTTGGGCATGGCGTAAAACAGCAGAGCCCAACTGACATGACGATCCTTGAACCACAGTTGCAGCACGATGCCGACGATGAGTGCCAGCCAAGCGAGCGCCTTGAACACACGCATGAGATCAACCAGCAGGGGTGAGCACGACCTTCTGCACATCCAGCACCGCTGACTTCAATTTGTTCACGGGATCGATCACCAGACGTTGAGCGCCAGCGGCGGTGATTTCAATCTCACCTAGACTCACATCCTGCCATTTCTGGAAGCCGCCAGTGTCCTGGGTCGTCCACTTCAGGGATTGTGTTCCTTGCTTCAGTTCGACTTCGCTACCGTGGTTACCACCACCGCAGCCATAGCTGACACTGACCTTGTATTTCCCTGGCTTCGTCGCCGTGAACTCCCATTCGGCAAAGTCATCGGCCTCCGTCCAGAAGCCGAGACAGTTTTTCTCGGGCTTCGGTTCATACCGCATGTTCTCCGACCATGTCGTTGCGTCCTTT
>JBIKIA010000442.1:0-4324 GCA_044361885.1 Prosthecobacter sp.
CTATTACCATCACTCCCTCTGGATGAACGGCGGCCAAGGCTGGCCCTGGGTCGCCGCCAGCGGCGTCAAAGGTCTGCGTTCCGCCACCATCTCCGGCCTCAAACCCGGCACCTACACCGTCCGCCTCACCTTCGCCTCGCCCGATGATGCCAGACACGTCTTCGACATCGCCCTTCAGGACAAACCCGCGCTCACCAAGCTCTCCCAGCCCGCCAAGTTGATCGCCACGACCCAAACCATCCCCAACATCCAAGTCACCGACGGCACCCTCACCATAAAGCTCACTGCTCTCGAAGGTGAAACCATCCTCAGTGGCATTGAGATCATCCGCGAGGGTTTGAAGCTCGGTGATGTGCCAGAAGCGGGGCGGTTGTAAAACAGGACGGCGATGCAAACCACGCCACCGAATCATCACTCCCCTTGAAGCGCAAACCATGCGCGCATCTGGTAGCTGCAATGGCACTTCGATGAGCCATCGGGCACGAGGACGAGGCCGGAGGCGGGGATGGCGTTGATCCAGCAACTGGGGCGGATGCCGCCGTAGTTTTCGGTGCCGGCGCTGCGGGTGAGATCGACGTAGCCGAGCGTGGCGCTGCGGAAGAGCATGAGGTTCTTGCTGGCGGCGATCTGGCCGCAGCCATAGGAGCGCTTCAGCTCGAACTCGACGGGCGAGCCGGTTTTGAGATCCCACGCGCCGCCTTGCGAGTAGATGGTGGCATCGTTGATGAGCGGGCGGGTTTGATACTTGCCGTCCTGATCCCACAAACGCTTCCCAGTGGCAATGTCGAAGCCCGCTAGGCGTCCGCCGACCTCGGAGGGCAGTTCGAAGAAGTTATGGCGCACGGCTTTGTAGTTCATGAGCAGCACGCCGTGCTTTGCACTGACGGCGACCTGTGTGCCCCAGATGTCGTCTTGGTTTTCCCACAGGACTTTGCCGGTGGCGGAGTCGAGCGCGATTAAGGTGCCCGCAGGAACCTGGCTGTGCGTGAGCTTCGGCGCGGATTTGCCATCGCGTCGTGGATTCGTGACGCGGTCCGCCTCGACGATGGGTCGGTCGATCAAATAGACACGCTCTCCGGCGATGGCGACGCTGTTGTGACGGATGGAGCCCTTGGGTTCGTGCTTCCACTTTATCGCGCCCGTGGCGGGGTCCATGGCGAAGAGCAGCACGGACTCGGTGCGCAGATTGGTGAGCTGGTAACGCGGGCTGACGTTGTGCGCGGCGTTTTCGACGGAGCCAAAGAGCAGGCCGTTTTCAAAGGCGAGGTAGCCCCAGTTGCGGTTCGCGGCATCAGCGGTGACTGGCGTGGCGAACTCACGCACGAGCTTGCCCGTGGCGAGGTCGATGCGCAGGCAGCGCGGACCGCTTTTGACATAGACGGAGTCGCCGCCGATGCAGAACGGTCCGCCGGTATCGCCGATGCCGACGTCGTGATGAATGCCGTCGAAGTCGATGAGCAGGTTCTTCACGTCAAACTCCCACAGCTTGCGCCCGTTGTAGGCATCGAGGCAGCAGAGGCCATGCACGCCGCTGGTGACCATGTAACCCTGTGAAATGAGCGGCGCAGGGCCTTGCCCATGGCGGTTCGCGACCTCGAACTCGACATCGCGGAACCAAAACATGGACAGCTTGCCCTTCACGAGTTCGTCGTCGGAGCAGAGCGTGTTCGCGGCGCTGCCGTTCTGATGGGTCCAGCTTCCAGCGCCGGTCGGTGCGCTGGCCTTTTCGAGCTTCAAACTGTCGCGATGGCAAATAAGGCCGCTGTAGGGCCGACGCAGGCGCTCCATCTCCTTTTGAATCGCGGGTGTGACCTGCTTCGGCGCGATGACGAGGTTGGCGAACTGCTTCGGATAATTCGTGGCATCGAGTGAGCCGACATTTACGGACACTCGCGTGCCGTAGAGGCCTGCGTTAGCGATTCGCAGTCGCGCGGCCTGAGCGGCGGTTTCATCGCTCTCGATGGCGACAATTTGAAGATCCGACTGACGTGCCAAAGCGAGCGCGAAGTCGGCGTGATCGACTCCGAGCACGGCGACGTAACCTTCAGTGATCTTCGCGGCATCGAGGATAGCTTTCGCCTCGGCCATCACGGCAGCATCAAGCGGCTTTTCTTCGGCAATCGGCGCAGAAACAGGCAGCGGCGCAGGATCGCCATCGAAGAGATAGACGATGCCTTTGTCCGTGGTGGCGACGACGCGACCATTGCCAGCAGCGAGGCCGAGCACGCGGCCTTCGACCTTTTGCTTCCACCATTCCGTGCGCTGGCCGTTGTAGTCGATGGCGCTGATCTGCCCGTCGAAGCCGATCACGGCCTCGGAACCGGTGATGATGAATTCGAGCACTTCCTTTTCGAGCGGCGTGAGCTTGTCCTGCACCAAAGAGCGCACCATCGAAGCAGCGCCTTTGCGGTCGATCTTTTCCACCTCCTTCCAGCGATACGTCGCCAACGAGCGGCCCTCCGCACGCACCACGCCACCGGGGATCGCCACCGCCGAGCCCATGCCGAGCTGCGAGGTCATGTCGCCCGTCTTCACATCGAATAGACAGCCTGCATTGAGAAAGCTCGACTCCGTGAGCACGGTGCGGGTGCCGCCGCGCTGCTGGTTCTTTTGCAGATGGTAGTAGCTCAGTTTCCCATCGCCACGCTCGAACACTGCCGGCACTGCGCGACCTGTGGGCACGATCAAAGCCGTGTCGGTGGCCAGCAGATAACCCTGCGGTGCCACGCCGCTCACCGCCTCAGCGCCGCCATGTGGCTGCGCCATGAAAAGGCCGCCTGATTCGCTGTTTTGCCAAACGGGCGCACCCGTCGCTGCATCCAGAGCATGGAGATACACGCCATCGCTCGGCCAGATGCCTGCGGAGTAATACACCTTGTCCTCCGACACCACCGGACCACCGCGCGCCGGCCAGTGCGAGATCATGCGCTCATTGCCGAGCACCTGCTGCGTTCCCGGTCCGCCGCGATGTTTCCAAAGCACCTTCCCATCCGCCAAAGCGAGCGCGTAGAGATGCCCATCATCGCTCGCCACGAACACGCGATCCTTCCACGCTGTCGGCGCAAAGCGCACCGGCCCGCCGGTGAAGAATCGCCAGCGAACGGAACCTGTTTTCGCCTCCAGCGCATACACCTGATCATCCGCCGAACTGCCGAAGAGCACAAGATCGCCAACGATGATCGGTTGAAACGCCAGATCATACTCCATGCGCTCCGAAGTCGGCCACGCAGGCCTCGGCGCTGCCGGAAGCCGGAACTCCCAGCGCTGTCGGAGCTGATTCGGAATCGTTTCCTCCGAGTAACCGCTGCGTGAGGCATCGCCACGATACGTGGGCCAGTCAGCTGCGGATAATGACGAGGCGAGAAGGCAGAGAAGAAGCGGGCGCATGATGTGGAGAAACACCAACGGATTCACAGCGCAGGTTCTTCGATGGGGTATCCAGTCAAAACTGACCGTTGCGCAGCAGGACCAGCGTGCAGGCTTCCTGGGCCACGACTCCTGCAGCTTCGAGCTTGGCGGCGAGTTCAGGATTTTCAGCGCCCGGATTGAAGATCACGCGTCGTGGTTTCAGCGCGATGAGTTTGTCAGCGAGGCCACTGGAGATGGCTACGCCGACATACATCGTCGCTGTGTCCACCGGGCCGGAGATCTGAGAAAGATCTGCCACGACGGGAACACCCGCGATGCTTGCGAGCTTCGGATGCACTGGCACGACCTCATGGCCGTGCTCGCGCAGCAGAAGCTGAGCCATGTGGGAGTAGCGGTCAGGTTTGTCACTGGCGCCGATGATGACGGTGCGATGGGAGGTAGATGTGCTCATGAGTTGTCGAGATCCTTTTCATCCAGGTGGAAGGCGTGCAGAGCACGATGCGCTACGGGCGTGAGCACGATACCCATCACGGAGATAAGAACGAGCCCGCTGAAGAGTGCATAAGCACTGGCGAAGAGCTTGGCATCATCCGTGGGCAGGTCACCGACCGGCCCCATGCCGCCGAGGATCATGGAGGCATTCAGGATGGAATCCACCCAAGGGAAGCCGGCGATGTAGTGGTAGCCGAGGATGCCAAGAGCAAGCGCTGTCGCGATGACCACCAGGGCGAGCGACATGAACTTAACCATTCGCCAAAGAAAGACATGACGTGGTGCGATGGGGTCCTGACGTGACTCAAGCATGACGCATCGGAAGCCTGAAATGAGAAGGATGCAAGACACCAGTTGGCATCATCCACCTAGGGAGCTAGTGCTGCCCTGTGCTGAGCGCGCATAACACCAATTTCATCATCCTCGACGAGACGGACGACTACATCGTCGTGGACAAGCCCGC